>NZ_JAPZQJ010000082.1:0-6549 GCF_027530405.1 Microcystis sp. LE19-41.2A
ACCAGAGTATATGATTCCTAGTGCCTTTGTCATTTTGGAATCCCTACCCTTAACACCTAATGGTAAGACTGATTACCGTGCTTTACCGGCTCCCGAATTCCAAAGCCAAGAGCAGTATATTGCGCCGCGTAACCCAATTGAAGAAATACTGGTAACAATTTGGTCTGAAGTTTTAAAAGTCAAACAAGTAAGCATTAATCATAACTTCTTTGAACTAGGAGGACACTCATTATTAGCTACTCAACTCATTTCCCGCATTCGCACTAATTTCTCAATAGAAATTCCCTTAAGGAGTCTATTTACAGCACCAACAATTGAAGAATTATCCCAACAAATTCAACAATTACAGCAACAGGATTTAACCCTATCCGCACCCCCCATATTACCAAGGGGTGAACAATCTGAATTATTGTTGTCTTACGCTCAAACTCGTCTCTGGTTTTTAGACCAATTAGAACCTAATAGTGCTTTCTATAATATTCCTGTAGCTTTACGTTTGCAAGGTCATCTTAATCAATCTGCTTTAACACAAAGTTTAGAGGAAATTATTCAACGTCACGAAGCATTAAGAACCAACTTTATTACCGTTAATGGACAACCAAATCAAGTTATTCAAACAGTAACAAATTGGGCTGTATCAGTAATTGACTTGCAGCATTTATCCCCAAAAGAACAAGAAATTGCTGCCAAAAAATTAGTCAAAGAACAAGCATTTAAAACCTTTGATTTAGGTAAAGAAGCATTAGTAAGAGCCACCTTAATCCTGCTGAATAATAACGAATATTGGTTATTATTATGTCTGCACCATGTTATTAGTGATGGTTGGTCAATGGGTGTATTGATTGAAGAATTAACAGCGTTATATAATGCTGTTAATCAAGGTCAACCTTCACCCTTAAAACCCCTACCAATTCAGTACGCTGATTTTGCAATTTGGCAAAGACAATGGTTGCAGGGAGAAGTCCTAGAAAACCAATTAAATTATTGGAAAAAACAACTAGCAGACGCACCAACTTTCTTACCACTACCAACAGATAAACCTCGTCCAGCAGTCCAAACATTTACTGGGGCACATCAAGAGTTCCAACTATCCCTTGAACTCACCCAAAAGCTAACAGAATTAAGTCAGCAACAAGGGGTAACAATGTTTATGACATTGTTAGCAGCCTATGGAATATTACTTTATCGTTATACAGGACAATCAGACATCTTAATAGGCACACCTATAGCTAACCGTAACCGTCGTGAAATAGAGAGTTTAATAGGCTTTTTTGTGAACACCTTAGTAATGCGGACTGACTGTTCAGAAAATCCCAGTTTTCAGGAATTATTGATGAGAGTGAGAGAAATGTCTTTAGGTGCTTATGCTCATCAAGATTTACCCTTTGAAATGTTAGTAGAAGCGTTACAACCAGAGAGAAATCTTAGTCATACACCCTTGTTTCAGGTGATGTTTGCGCTTGAAAATACTCCCCTATCTAAAATAGAACTAATGGATTTAACTATTGATTCTTTACCCTTAGAAGGTGAAACAGCTAAGTTTGATTTAACCCTATCAATGCAAAATACAGAGACGGGATTAATGGGGGTTTGGGTATATAATACTGACCTATTTAATAGCGAGACTATTGAGAAAATGAACGGTCATTTTCTGACTCTACTTGAGGGGATTATTACTAATCCGAGTGAGAGAGTTTCTCAATTACCTTTGTTAACTAAAGTTGAACAACAACAGTTATTAATTGACTGGAATAATACTGAGGTAGATTACCCTGCTAATAAGTGTATTCATCAATTGTTTGAGGAACAGGTGGAACGGACTCCTAATGCTGTAGCAGTAACTTATGAAAATGAATCCTTAACTTATCGAGAATTAAATAATCGTGCTAATCAATTAGCCCATTATTTGCGGAAATTAGGCGTAAAACCCGATACTTTAGCCGGAATTTGTGTTGAGCGTTCCTTAGAGATGATGGTCGGATTATTGGGGATATTAAAAGCGGGTGGTGCTTATGTACCTCTTGATCCTGAGTATCCCCAAGAACGCCTGAGCTTCATGTTAGAAGACTCTCAGGTAAAAGTGTTAGTAACTCAAGCAAAATTAGTCAAGTCTATTCCTGAACATCAAGCACAACTTATCTGTTTAGATACAGAATGGGAAAAAATCGCTCAAAATATCACCTCAAACCCCGAAAGCGTAGCAAAACCAGAGAATTTAATCTATATTATCTATACATCCGGTTCCACAGGGAAACCGAAAGGCGTTTTAGTCAATCACTCCAATGTCGTGCGATTATTTGCCGCTACAGATGCTTGGTATAATTTTAGTAGTCAAGATGTCTGGAGTCTATTTCATTCCTACGCTTTTGACTTTTCGGTGTGGGAAATGTGGGGAGCTTTGTTATATGGTGGACGCTTGGTAGTTGTCCCCTACTTAGTGACCCGTTCTCCCGAAGCATTTTATCAGCTATTGTGTCAAGAAAAAGTCACAATTCTCAATCAAACTCCTACCGCTTTCCGTCAGTTAATTCAAGCTGAAGAATCCTTAAAAGGAAGTTTTCCCTTATCAAGGGGGGATCGTTCATCGACAACAGATAACGATTTAAGCTTACGTTTAGTTATTTTTGGAGGAGAAGCTTTAGAAATTAACAGCTTACAACCTTGGTTTCAGCGCCATGGCGACCAATGCCCCCAATTAGTTAATATGTACGGAATTACAGAAACTACGGTTCATGTGACCTATCGACCATTAAGTATGAACGACTTGGATAGTACAGCTAGTGTGATTGGTCGTCCCATTCCCGACTTACAGGTGTATTTACTAGACCAACATTTACAACTTGTACCGGTTGGTGTACCTGGGGAGATGTATGTGGGGGGTGCCGGAGTAACAAAAGGTTATCTCAATCGTCCTGAATTGACCAAAGAAAGGTTTATTTCTAGTCCTTTTGAGAAGGATGAAGTGATCCCCCCAACCCCCCTTAATAAGGGGGGCAATGAGCCGTCAAAATTATATAAAACGGGAGACTTAGGGCGTTATTTACCCGATGGTAATATTGAATATTTAGGACGCATTGACAATCAAGTTAAGATTCGGGGTTTTCGGATTGAGTTGGGGGAAATCGAAGCATTATTAGCATCTCATCCCCAGATTTGGGAAACAGTAGTAATAGTGAGGGATGATGCAACAGGAGATAAGCGTCTTGTGGCCTACATTGTGCCACAATCGGAAAAAACGATTACCATTAACGAAATACGGCAATTCCTGAAAGCTCAATTACCCGGTTACATGATACCTAATGCTTTCGTTATTTTAGATGCCTTACCCCTTACTGCTAATGGAAAAATAGATAGTCGAGCTTTACCCCCACCAGAATCTAGTAGTGAAGCATCAGACAAATATGCTGCTCCGCGTAACCCGATCGAGGATATATTAGTAACTGTTTGGTCAGAAGTGCTAAAAGTCGAGAAAGTGGGTATAAATGATAACTTCTTTGAACTGGGAGGCCATTCCCTACTAGCCACTAAATTAGTAGCACAGATCCGTGATCGCTTGAAAGTTGAACTTCCCTTACGTCAGTTATTAAACTCAGCCACACTAGCAGAATTAGCCCAAGGGATTGAACAGTTAAAACAGGAAAAATCCGATACCATTATTCCAGCTATTTTACCAAGAAAAAGAAAATGAATTTTGAAGAATTACCCCTATCTTATGCCCAACAGCGTTTATGGTTCTTAGACCAATTAGAACCAAACAGTCCCTTTTATAATATTTCCCTGGCCTTGCATTTAGCAGGAAATCTCCAGGTAGATGTCCTCGAAAAAAGCCTACAAGAAATTATTCAGCGCCATGAGTCCCTCCGCACAAATTTCGCCACGGTTGAGGGAAATCCTGTACAAGTAATTAAACCAGAAAGTAATTGGCAATTAACGCTTGTCAATGGGAAAGACAGCCCAAAATATCGAGAAGAGCAGGAAATAAAAAAATGGCTAGAAATTCACAGCCATCAACCTTTTGATTTAGCCAATGACTCCCTAATTAGAGCCACCCTACTTAAGTTATCAGACACAGAACATTTTTTGCTGATTTGTCTGCACCATATTGTCTCTGATGGTTGGTCAATGGGGGTATTTATTGAGGAATTGACAACCCTTTATAATGCCTATACTAAAGGTTTAGAACCTCTTTTACAAGAGTTACCAATCCAGTATGCAGATTTTGCAATTTGGCAAAGGGAATATTTACGGGGAGAAATCCGAGAAAATCAGTTAAATTACTGGCAAAAACAGTTAGCAGCAGCACCCGCTTTATTACATCTACCTACGGATTATCCCCGTCCTCTACAACAAAGTTTTCAGGGAGATCGGATAAAATGTAACCTTTCTCCAGAACTTAGTCAAGGGTTAAATAAGCTGAGTCGGGAAAAAGGTGTCACCTTATTTATGACCCTCCTGACCGCATTTCAGACTCTACTCTATCGTTACACAGGACAAACAGACATTTTAGTCGGTACTCCCATCGCTAACCGTACTCGTAGTGAATTAGCTGGGTTAATCGGCTTTTTTGTCAATACCTTAGTCTTAAGAACAGATTTAGCAGGAAATCCCAGTTTTAGCGAGTTATTAAAACAGGTACGAGAGACAGCAACGGATGCTTACGACCATCAAGATTTACCTTTTGAGATGTTAGTAGAGGCTCTACAACCTGAAAGAAATATGAGTTATACTCCTTTATTTCAGGTAATGTTTGGCTTAGATAATGAACCTATCAATGAAATAGCTTTAGAAGGAATAAAAGCCACTCATCAGCCTTTGGAATTTAAGACAGCTAAGTTTGACTTAAGTTTATCTATACAGGTAAAAGAAGCTGGATTAACTGCGATTTGGGAATATAATACAGATCTGTTTGACAAAAGCACAATTGAGCGACTATCAGGGCATTTTGTTAACCTATTAACCGGGATTATTGCTAATCCAGAACAAGCAATTAGTCAATTACCCTTACTGACAGAAAGCGAGACTAATCAGTTATTAATTGAGTGGAATAATACTCAAGTTGACTATCCTGAGTATAAGTGTATTCATCAATTATTTGAGGAACAGGTAAAACGCACACCCGAAGCGGTAGCAGTTGTATATTCAGAGCAACAATTAACCTACAATGAGTTAAATTGTCGAGCTAATCAGTTAGCACATTATTTGCAGTCTTTAGGAGTAAAACCTGAGCAATTAGTGGGAATTTGTCTAGAACGTTCTTTAGACATGATTGTGGGGTTATTAGCGATATTAAAAGCGGGTGGTGCTTATGTTCCTCTTGACCCTGAGTATCCAACTGAGCGTTTACTGTATATCCTCCAAGATGCTCAAATTAGAGTTCTGTTAACCCAAAAACATTTAATCGCAGGACTTCCAAAACACCAATCAGAAATCGTTTGTTTAGATACTGACTGGTCGTTTATCACTCAAGCACAGGAATCAAATCCCTGCTGTGAAGTTCAACCGGAAAACTTAGCTTATGCAATCTACACTTCAGGTTCAACAGGAAAGCCAAAGGGAGTGATGATTCAGCACTCCTCCGTTGTCAATCTTGCTCACGGACTGCATGAAGCTATCTATGCTCACCATCAGATTTCCCCATTGCGAGTCAGCATCAATGCCTCTTTAGCTTTTGACGCTTCTGTGCAACAAATTATCCAACTGATATATGGTCATAGCCTGAACATTGTGCCAGAAAAGGTGCGATTTGATAGCCATGCCATGTTATCCCACCTGCGGCAGCAAAAAATAGATGTATTGGATTGCACACCATCGCAACTGAGGCTACTAATTTCAGTAGGATTGCTAGAAAGTGACAATCATCCTCAATCTGTCTTGGTGGGAGGAGAAGCCATTGATGAATCTATGTGGGCTACTTTGGCCAAGGCTGAAAACATTAATTTCTATAACGTTTATGGACCGACAGAATGCACTGTGGATAGTACGATATGTTTGATCACAGCTAACCTCAAACCAGTGATTGGTCGTCCCATTGCTAAGGTAAAAACCTATATTTTAGACGAATATTTGCAACCTGTCCCGATTGGTGTTCCGGGAGAATTACATATTGGTGGTATGGGATTAGCGCGGGGTTATCTCAATCGTCCCGAATTAACCCAAGAAAAATTTATTCCTAATCCTTTTGAGAAGGATGAAGTGATCCCCCCAACGCCCCTTAATAAGGGGGGCAATGAGCCGTCAAAATTATATAAAACGGGAGATTTATGTCGGTATTTACCCGATGGTAAAATCGAATATTTAGGACGGATTGACAATCAAGTAAAAATTCGGGGTTTTCGCATTGAATTGGGAGAAATTGAAACCGTTCTTAGTCAGCACAATGCAGTAAAAACGGCTGTTGTAATTGCCCAAGAAGATGAGACAAATCAGAAACGTTTAGTCGCCTATATTATTCCCAAAATAGAGATTATTTCCACTCCAAAAGAGCAAAATTCACTTAATGTTACTGAACTGCGGCAATTCCTGAAAGCCAAGTTACCAGAGTATATGATT
>NZ_JAPZQJ010000609.1:0-2361 GCF_027530405.1 Microcystis sp. LE19-41.2A
CCAAGCTTTTCTGGTCGGAACCCCCTAAGCCGAGTTTTCAAGGTGCTGCGCCGTCCACTTGGTTTTCGAGACTGGCCTTTTAATTCTAACGTAAAGCCAACCTAGAACGGCGGGGTTTCAGACCCAAAATTTCCGATGAACAATCATCTCTAGATGAAACTATTCGTAATAAGCTAAACGGCTTTTACTTCGGATCACCGATATAGACTCCAAAAGGGTTATAGCTATTGGATCATGCAGGTTAAGCGCCGTTTAGCTTATCACAGGAACTTAGGCTGATTCAAGCACAAACTTGAAAGAAATGCTTTAAAGTTCATTTTTGCCGTTATTTTGAGGTAATGCCGACTTTATCTTCAAATGTCTTGAACTCTTTTCTAACCTTGTTAATCTGTCAAATATCGTCATTTTTAAGGAGAATCAACCATGTCTATCGAATGTCCCACCTGTGGCTATGAAGGAAACCCCCCAGACGCTGAATTTTGCGAAACCTGTGGTGCAGAATTAGGAAATACTCTCCCCGTCACTCCGATTTCATCTCCTTCTTCCTCATTTACTCCTCCTACACAGGGAATACCGACCCCTCCATCTCTCACTCCTCCTACACAAGTAATACCGACCCCTCAACCTCTCACTCCTCCTACACAAGTAATACCGACCCCTCAAGTAATGACAGCACCGATGCAGATGACATCTCCTTCTCCCATAGGTGCAATGGCCACTGCGCGTTTAATTCCTCTGTTTAATGCACCCACTGCCGAATTTAAAATTTATAATAGCGCAGTGATTGGTATTTTTACACCGGGGAATCCAGTAGAAATTGATTTAGATTCATGTGCTAATAGTGATAAAGTGTCCCAACATCATGCTGAGATTACCTATGAAAATGGGGTTTGGATGATTAAAGATAGTTCGACTAATGGGACTTATATTAAAACATTAGGACAGGAAAAATTGGGCGCAAGAATTATGTCACCAACTCCCATTAATTCACGGGATACGATTGCTTCAGTGGTTTTTATCTTCGCTTTAAAGCAGCAAATAGAATCTGTAAATCAGGAACTACAATTAATGACTGAATTAACTCTACCAGATGGGTTGGACAAAATAGTTAATGATCTGGCTCAGGATCAAAAGATTGATAAAACAAAAAGTAAAAAGGCAATTATTAAACTTTTTAAGTTACAAAAAAGCTTATCTAAGCAAAAAGAAATAAACTGGAAACAGTTAATTGAAGATTATCAAACAGGAAAAAAAATAAAACCAACAGGTATTGTAGGAATAAAATCAGATAGTCAGACTAGAGAGGCTATAATCAAGGATATTAAAGTAAGTCTAGGGCTATCAACTCCTTCCTCTCCCTCTCCATCACCTTCTCTATCATCTTCTGTATCTCCATCCCCCTCTGTATCCCCATCACCCACTGTAGATACGAATTGGCAAACTAATGTCAAATCCTTAAACGCTATAGTTGAAGATAACGCTCATGATGATTCAGAAAAAGGAAAAAGAAAAGGGCTTATTGTTGAAATCTTAGATTTTCCAAAAGATACTCCTTAATGAGGATATAATCAAACAGGAGAACTCCCAACAGTTAAAAGAAAAAATTAAAGCTTTTCAGAAACAACAGTTTCATGAATGGAACACTTATGATGGTCTGATGTCAGAAGGTGGTGATACATATAAAAAACTCAATTCACTGGTATCTTCGATACCATCTAATCCCCCATAATCTCGACCTGAAATAGATGGTCTAGGTCCCTAAGTGGGTGTTGTGCTATCCTCTTATGAAAAACTAGATATAGCAATTCTTGGAGCTATGAGGTACAATGGAAAGCAAATAGACAAATAATAGAACTTACCAGCTTCCTATGAGACCCTATTCCGTAGATTTTCGCCAAAAAATTATCGATGTCTGGAAGAAAGAAAAAATTTCCATTCGAGGACTAGCCCAGAGATTTGACGTGGCTAAAAGCTTTATTCAGAAGTTATTGAAGCAACATAAAGAAACAGGAGATATCCGTCCTCGTCCGCAAGGGGGAAGTCCGCCAACCAAGTTAAATAGTGAACAACTGATAATTTTAATAGAAATCATCGAAGCTAACAATGATGCAACTCTCGAAGAATTATCGGACTTACTGTATGAAAAGACACAGGTGAAAGTCAGTAGAGCCACCCTGGGGCGGCTTACGCAAAAACTCAATTACAGTTTCAAAAAAAAACACTACACGCGGCGGAAAAAGAAAGTGACAGGGTACAGCAAAAAAGAGTGGAATACTGGTCAGAAGTTCGGGAAATTGAGGCATCAAAACTAATTTTCATCGATGAATCGGGGGTAAATTTAGCCCTTTTGAGACTCTATGC
>NZ_JAPZQJ010000407.1:0-5874 GCF_027530405.1 Microcystis sp. LE19-41.2A
AATCCTTATAGGGCAAGAGACTCAATTGATTAGCTCGTTCTAGATAGAAAACAATTGGCCAAAATCGAAGCAATGTCTTTCTGTGTAAGGGTTTTATCCTTTATAACCCCCCTCCATTGCATAACACAAACCGAAGAACCACAAACAAAGGTATTTTTAATACATACACTTTTAAAAGTATCTGAATTTATTTATTAACAGAATTACCAGTTAATTAAAAAATAAATAACTCAATTAAGTTGGCTTGGTTGGTTCTCTTTGCTTCCAACAAGACAGGTTCAGAGTTTTTTGTACATAAATTACTTATTTTTGTTTCTTTAAATAGCTTGGAAGCCCGTTGTTTAATCGGTTTTGATGATGTTTTTGTAAAAAATAGTCTTTCAAAAAGAACATAAATAACTAAATTATGTTCTTTTTGTTCGATTTTGATAGTTGATCTGGTGTTGAAAAATTGTTATTGTTTTCTTGAATCAATAATTTGATTCATTCATTTAGCGAAAATTTGGAGAATACATCTCATGGCTAACATCAAAATCAACGAGATCAAAAACACGGTGACTGACGAAATTATCGAGCTTCGCACCGATGCCGTTAACGACAGTCCAGAAAGTATCACCGCTTTTAAAACTTTACGTCAAGTGGTAGGCGGTTGTTGTCGTTGGCGTGTCGTAATCGTATGATTAAGTAAGTGTAACTGATTGATAAAATACAGAGATAAATCAGTATTTTATCTTTTCCTTCTCCCAGTTTCCACGGTAGTTCAGCAAAACAAGATACTCCGTTGACTATCGTGGAAATACCAACCAGATAAAGATCGCATTTCTTGAGAATATGTATGCTATTTTTAAACGATTTTCCGATCACTTGGAGCCATCGTCCTTATTTCGATCTTAGTCCCTATCAATCTGGTGCTTGGCATATTCAGGGAATTGACTATAGTTATCGAAATCTTGTCTCCGAAGTACGAGGTGTCGATACGTCATCTGTTACCCCAGTTTCTCTCGTTCACCCCGCTTCTTTTCGAGAGCAATTGATTCGAGAGACTGGTCTTTTTCAATACCCAATTAACGATCCTCTCACCCTCCCCGATGAGTTGAGAACCGAACGTTGGAGAGTTCTTTGCGAGCATTTAGAGCATTATCGTGAGCTTTCACCCGCTACTCAAGTAAAAACGGTCGATCTATTATCGAGTTTATGCTTTCATGAAGCGATTACTCGCTATATTCCCGCAATTAGCGATGAAAACATTGGCAGAGACCCCACGTTCGCTAGATTAGCTTACAGCCTGGCGATGTCTAAAATCCTTTGTCAAGAAGATATTGGTACATCAGAAAATCTCGAAGATTTTCAACGAATCGTTCAATACGCTTCTAAAGAAAGCCTGGTGGTTTTCGGGGCAGCCGTAGAATTAATCGTTTTGCAGGCTACTGCCTTTCAAGATATAGCGGCGGTCGCCCATTGGCGAGAAGTAGCCAAGGAGGCACTCCATCACGTCGAACCTTCCCTCGATCGTTTCGATTTTAAACATTTAACCAGTGTTTTCAAGCGTGCGGCTGTTTTCGCTCCACTTCTGCGGGGTGAACGAGAAACGGTTGTCCGTGAAATGGATATCTGTCAATCCCTGGCGGAAGAACTAACTCGCGAGTGTAAAAACGAGAGCGAACGACTTTCCGCCTACGACACTCTCATAACGGTTCTCGAGAGCCGAACAAAAGAAGCTCTCTGGTTAGGCGATATCGATCTCGCCGAAGAGAGATCGAAGAAAATGGTGGCGATGGAACCTCTTTACTCTCGTTATCGCCTGCAACTGGGGGAAATTTTACTGAAACAAAATAAATTTGAAGAAGCGGCGAAAATCTATCGTTCTGCCACTAGACTCGGCCCACCTGGAATGGCGATCGCTTGGTTTATGGCCGGCCAATGTCACGAACGATTAGGAGAGATAGACATCGCCTGTGATTGCTATCTAGCTTCCCTACAGATGGATGAATTAGCTATCTCCGCCGTGGAGAAAATTAACAAATTGGCCCCCCGGCTAGGTAACTCGATGCTGACCGATTGGAGTACCATGCGTCTAGAACAATTACAGGAACAACAGGGAGGTATGGTCTCTAAAACGAAAACTTCCTATATTCCTGAAGCAGCTTCTGCACTGAAATTAGCGGGTGAACGCGAACTCTCTCAAATTTAACTCAAGGCGATCGAGGAATTCGGGAAAGATTCTACCTCGATCGCCCCGCAGCCGGAATTCCCTTAGAAGAATTTCTAACCCCTCACTGAATCGCCTGTTTTAAACTGCGACAGAATTCTTCGAGGGATTTTAACCCATCGCTGGGGGAATTATCGGCCAGACGTTTAACCACGGCACTGCCGACAATTACCGCATCAGCACCCCAGTTTTTCACCTGTAGTGCCTGTGTCGGGTCAGAAATGCCAAATCCTACCCCCACGGGTTTATCGGTGACAGAACGGATAGAATCGAGCAATTCCTCCACTCTGGTGGCCACTTGGTTCCGCATTCCCGTCACTCCCGTGACACTAACCAAATAAATAAAACCTTGGGATTGCAGGGCGATCGCTTGTATTCGTTCCGGGGGACTGGTAGGTGCTACCAATAAAATCACTTCAATTCCCTTAGCGGCAGCCGGTTGCAGCAGACTTGCCGCTTCCTCTAGGGGTAAATCGGGAACCACCAAACCACTCACCCCGGCTGCTTTTATTTGGTCTAAAAAGACATCTATCCCGCGATGATAGATGGGATTATAGTAAGTAAAGAGAATAATGGGAGCTTTCACCTCTCCCTGAGCATTTTTGACGATTTCTAGCACATCTTCCAACTTGACACCCCGATTTAAAGCGCGGGTGGCCGCCGCTTGAATAACCGGACCATCCGCAAGAGGATCGGAATAGGGAACCCCCAACTCGATCAGATCGGCCCCTGCCCGGTCTAAAATGCGTAAAGCTTGGGCAGTAGTGGACAAATCGGGATCACCAGCAGTAATAAAGGGAATTAAGGCACAATTCCCCTGGGAACGGAGAGAACGAAAACACTCGGAAACAGCAGTCATCGAAAATTACTGGAGACATAAAGCACCGTCTATTATCTCATGGTGGGGAATAGCTCGTAGCCGGTCGCCGCAAGCTCAGGTAAAGAATTTTTCGAGTAATACTTAAGGAATATTGACAAAATGGCGATCGAGGTTAGAATAGGCTCAGTCTGACAGTTTTAAAAAAATTTCTTGGATAAGCTAAACGGCTTTTACTTCGGATCACCGATATAGACTCCAAAAGGGTTATAGCTGTTGGATCATGCAGGTTAAACGCCGTTTAGCTTAATAAGGGTTTTCATTCCGCTTTTTCCAGTACACAATAGAACTACTGCCCGATCGGGTTTCGTATAATCAAACACCATATTATATCTATGTTTTCCATTTACATTCTCACTCATAACGAAGAAATTGATATTGCCGCCTGTGTGGAATCGGCACTTCTATCCGATGATGTGATTGTGGTTGACTCCTACAGTAGCGATCTCACTGTAGAGATTGCTTCTCGTTATCCAGTGCGCGTGATTCAGCATCAATTCGAGAGTCATGGTAAACAAAGAACTTGGATGTTAGAAAATATCGAGACTAAATACGATTGGGTTTATATTCTCGAAGCAGATGAAAGGATGACACCCCAACTCTACGCAGAATGTCTGCGCGCCACTCAACAGAAAGAATTTACTGGTTTTTATGTGGCCGAAAGAGTTATGTTTATGGGAACTTGGATCCGTCGCAGCACCCAGTATCCCCGTTATCAAATGCGTCTATTTAGAAAAGATCAAGTCTGGTTTAGCGATTATGGTCACACGGAAAGGGAAGAATGTCGAGGAAAAACCTCTTTTTTAGAAGAAACCTATCCCCACTATACCTGTAGTAAAGGTTTAAGTCGTTGGATTGAAAAACATAATCGTTACTCTACCGATGAAGCGGCAGAAACCCTACATCAGTTGGCTAACGGTGGTGTTAGTTGGAAAAAATTATTTTTTGGTGAAACCGAAGTAGATAGACGGAGAGCTTTAAAAGATTTATCTCTACGATTGCCTTTTCGTCCCTTGCTTCGTTGGTTTTATATGTATTTTATCTTGGCGGGAATTCTCGATGGTAAAGCTGGTTTTGCTTGGTGTACTTTGCAAGCTTTTTATGAGTATTTGATCCTCTTAAAAGTAGCGGAAATGAAACAGGGTTTACCCACTCCCCCCGAAGTGAGAAATCCTTTTCATCCCCCGCAAAATGGTGACAATAGTAATTCCCATAGGCCCGATTTCGTCTCCCTAAAAGGAAAAGCCGATTAACATTCAACCATTATTAATCAGTCAGCAATCACCTAACAACAACCTAGAGATAAAAAGCAATCCTGATCCATTTTTTATTAGCTGTGACATCAATTTCACGGCTGTTGTCTCATCTCAAGCTGTACGGTATTTAAACTGCGTAGTGGTCTCCCCACCTCCCCACTTCATAATTCATAATTCATAATTCCCTCTCCCTGATTAATAACGGATGCGAGGATCAACATAAGCATTGATTAAATCGATTAAAATACTGGCAAAAACCACTATTGTCGCAAAAAAAGCCATTAATCCCTGTACTGTTGGGTAATCCCGCAGAGAAATCGCGCGATATAACTGATTTCCCAAACCCGGCCAAGAAAAAGTAACTTCCGTCAAGACTGCACCACCTAAAAGAGCCGCAAAAGTTAATCCTAAGACAGTAATTACGGGTATTAGAGCATTTTTCAGCGCATGGGCGATCATAATCGTTTTTTCTGGTATTCCTCTCGCTTTTGCCGCATCTACATAGTCCGCTTGCAAAGTTTGTTTCAGATTAACTCGCACCATCCGTTCAAAAATTCCACTCAAGAGAATGCCGAGAGTAAAACTAGGTAAGGCTAGATAATACAAAGCTGTGGGCAACTTATCTAGTTGTAGAGTCATCAGACTATCAAGGGTGTATAAACCTGTAATTGTCTGGGGTGGAGTCTCACTCAAAGGAAAACGAGTCCCCAAGGGAAACCAGCGCAACTGTACCGCAAAAATTAGCTGTAAGAGCATTCCCACCCAAAAAATCGGCAAGGAATAGGTTATCAGTCCAAATAAACGTCCCCCCGCATCTAAGGGTGTATTCGGACGGGAAGCGGTAATAATTCCCAATCCGACTCCCACTATCACCGCAATTAGCATTCCATAAAAAGTTAGTTCCACCGTCGCTGGAAAATGTTTAGCGATAATCTCCCATACCGTCACCCCCTTACTGGTTAAAGAGTCTCCTAAATTGAGACGCATTAGGTGAAAAATATAGTCTAGGTACTGGAAAAATAGGGGTTTATTCAGTCCTAATTGTTCTCTTAGGGCATTTTTGGCACTTTCAGGGGCGCGGTTGCCTAAAATCGCATCCGTGGGATCACCGGGGGCAACACGCATCAGTAGAAAAACCACCGTCACGATCGTCCATAACATCAAGGGAGCTAGGAGTAAACGCACCAGTAAATAGGATTGTAAAGCAGCGCGGCGAGACATGAGGGCTTTCCGATCAGAAGATAGATTCTCAAAGAACCATACCCCAAAATCGCCCCAGCGATCGAGAAAAAATTAAGCTGAGGGAATATTTAGTACAAGTAAACTAAAGTAGCTGCGCCGACAGTTCTGAGCAAGGGACTACCAAAAACCCCTAAAGGCTGAAAGGCTTACGTAGCAAGGGATAGAAAAAAGATCAAAAAATTTTGCCAAAAGGGGTTGACAAACTTAGGGAAGTTAGATACATTGGTAAATGCGCGGTTGAAGCGAAGCGAAAGCGAAGCGAAACAAACGACGCTGGAACCTAGACAAAA
>NZ_JAPZQJ010000571.1:0-5595 GCF_027530405.1 Microcystis sp. LE19-41.2A
AATTGTTAAGCCAGAGCAGGTGGAAATAGCCGTAAACTTGATTAACAATCGTCCTCGAAAATGTCTTGACTATCGTACCCCGAATGAGGTATTCTATAAAGGTAGATCAGACAGTGATGCAATTCAGACTTGAATTGGCCTTTCCGTAAAACTAAGCAGTGCCAACACACTGAAGAACTGATGTAAAAATATAGAGATTTGCCAATGGATTTAGCCGACGCATCTTTGGTTATTTTAGCAGAAGAATTAGGTTCAGGTCAAATTCTTTCCGTTGATTATCGAGATTTTAATACCTATCGTTGGAAAAATACGGAGCCATTTCAAATAAAACTGGCTGAAATAAGTTATCAAGAATGGTTAAAAAATCAAGGAGAATAACAAAATGAGCGACTTTGAAAAAAGTAATAGTAATATTTTCGCTGATCTTGGCGATCCAGAAGCCGAACAAACTTTAGTCCGCGCTCAAATTCTATCTGGGATTATTGATATTGTCAATGAACGGAACTTCACGGAAACTGAAACAGCAGAAATTTTAGGAATATCAACACTAGAAGCATCTCAATTAATCAAGGGAAAACTTAGTCAATTTTCTCTGGAAGATTTGTTTCATATTCTCAACGCTCTTGATCAAGATGTTGAAATAATTCTTAAGCCGAAAGTTGATGCCCAGGTCGCTAAAATTCGGGTGTTAATAGAACTATAAACATTAATATGAAGGAAGGATAAACTATGAAAGAACAATAGGATTTTAGCACCGGAAAACGAGGCGCAATCAATGATTTTAGCCGACAATTGCGTAAGGGTGGAGTGAGTTATACCAGTCTACAAGACCTACTAGCAGCAGGGAAATGGAAAGAAGCAGATGATGAAACAACTAGGGCGATGCTTCAAGCTGCTGAGAGGGGAGAGAACGGGCGGTTCAGAGTACTGGATATTAGAAACTTTTCCTGTGAAGATTTACGCATCATTGACCAGCTTTGGTTGTCAGCTAGTAAGGGTAAATTCGGCTTCAGTGTTCAGAGAGAAATCTATGAGAGTCTCGGTGGCACGAGCGAGTATAATGAGGTAGTGTGGAATAAGTTCGGCGATCGCCTCGGCTGGAGAAAAGGAGGACAATGGGTGTACTGGCGGGAATTGCGGGAATGGGGGGAAGACGAAACCCTTGATTTTCAAGTTCCGCCTCGGCCTGGGGAACCCCGTAATGTGTACCTGCCGGCGGCATCTAATATTGAAGTTCCGCCTAGGGAACCCCCTAATGCGCACCTGCCGGCGGCATTATTTGAGATTACAAATACATTGGAGGGAAAGTGGAAGGGAGGCATGGAATCCTTCTCTCGTTTAAAAGCTTGTAACCTGTAGAATATAACAATCTCAGGTCTTTTGTCAAGTCTAATTTTAGGAGTTTTGCTCATGTAAACATCAGCTTTTCACAGAACTCGATTTTTATCTTAAAATTGATACAATCAACCATAAAGAGATAATGACAATGATAAACCTAGAAACAATTCAAGAAGATATTGCGTCCCTTCCCCTCGACGCACAACAGACTATTCTTGAACTTGTAGATATTCTCAAAAAACGATATTCTCCCAACCCACAGGAAATGAAAGAGCAGCGAACAGAAGATTGGTCTGACTTTATCGGTTGTATAGAGGCTGAACCAGACCTTTCGCAAAACTATAAAACCTATTTAACAAGTGAACTTAAGCAAAAATATGATCATTGTTGATACTGGTTTCTGGCTGGCCCTTGCTAATAAAAACGACTCACTTCACCCATTAGCAAAAAAACAATTCCAAAAATTAATCAATCAACAATTTATTACAACCTGGTGCGTTGTTACTGAAACTTGCTACTTACTACAAAAACGAGTAGGAATAGATGTCCCAAAAACCCTTATTCATAAAATCTCCACAGGAGAACTACAGGTATTCAACCTCAAAACTAAGCACTGCCAACCCATTGAAGAACTGATGCAAAAATATAGAGATTTGCCAATGGACTTAGCCGATGCTTCGTTAGTAGTGTTAGCTGAAACAATTAAGGAGAACAGAATATTAACCACAGATAGGCGAGATTTTAGTGTTTATCGTTGGCTAAATAATCAAACATTTGATATTCTAATTTAACAGTCCGTAGTCCGTAGATTGAACCCTCGGAACGAAACCCAACACCCAACACCTAAATCTGTCTGAATGGGCGATCGCCGCTTTGGTAGGCTGCATTAACGAAGTGTAAGGCGGCAATCTCGCTGCCAACCCTGATAATAAAGCTGATCGTGGCTTGGGAGCAATTCAGTTATGATAGGGGTCAACTTAATATCTTTAGCAACGCAGAATGAGGATTTCACCATGAAGATTCCATATACATATTGGAAAGAATCAGATGGGATGTTCTTGGGCTATTTGAATGAATTTCCAGATCATTGGACCCAAGGTGTTGACTTAGAAGAATTAATCGGAAACTTGGTCGATCTCTACAAAACATTTACTACTGAAGAAATCCCCGGAATCAAGAGAGTTGCAGAGTTTGAACTCCCATGAAAAGACATGATTTAATTGCACAATTAGAGCAAGCGGGCTGCTATTTGATTAGACGTGGAGGGAAACACGATATTTACCATAATCCAGATACTGGAAAAACAGAACCAATTCCCAGACATCGAGAAATTAATGAGCGATTGGCTAAAAAGATTATCAAAAGTCTTACAGGCGACAGATAAATTCACAGTGCCAATTAGGGTCTGCTGAAAAAGTTTTTCGTGGGGCAGGGTGTGGGGTGTGGGGTGTAGGGTTTTAGCCATTTTCAGGGGGTCAATTACCTAATTTTCAGGGAAAAAGTGCCTTAATTTTCCCCCGATTCCTCCAATGGCTGGCACTTTTTGATTTCAAAAAAGCCTAAAGATATTATCCAACAAGGTTTTTAGATTTATTCAGTAAACCCCAAAGCAAAGGAGCTATGGAAAAATGATTACTGTAGGATTTAAAAAAGGACGATCACTCTTACAGCAAGATTTCTAGGGCCAAAGTGAACCCCAGAACCATATCCTCCCCGCTTAAAATCGCGTTGGCAGGATAATGAGTCACCAAAAAGCTCTAGACTACAATTTTGGCAATAATCGGTCGTAGGATTGGATCATTCTTTCGTAAGTAAAGCGAGTGGCATTGATAAAACCTTTTTGCCTCAAATCTTCCAGGCGATCGGGAGCGAGAAGATTTTCTGCAATAATAGTAGCGGCGGCCTCGTGTTCGCTGGGATCGAAGTAAACGGCTGCATCATCAGCGATAACAGTCATGGGGAGACGATTGGAGGTAAAGACGGGACAACCACAGGATTGAGCTTCAATAACGGGAACACCGAATCCTTCCTGAAAGGAGGGAAAAATTAAAGCAGTTGCTAGGCAATAAAAGGCGCGGAGATCCTCATCGGAGACGGTTCCTAATTCGATTACTTGTGCGGACAAGTTATTCTGATTAACAAATTCTCGCATATTCGGCAGCAAAGGTTTTCCCATCAGGATCAATCGGCAATTTTCCAGACCGGGGAAAGTAATTAACTTTTTGAATATTTTCAGCAATCCCAATCGATTTTTATACCATTGGTCGCCCCCGACATGAATTAGCCAGGGACAATCACTATTAATGTTAAATTTGGCCACTAGATTTACCGCTGCGGCTCTTGTCATCGGACCGTATCCCTCACTCAAGCAATCCTCGATCACTTCCGTTTGTTCGGGGGTAATTTTGGTTAAACGGAGAACATCGGCACGAGTAGCTTCGGAAGAACAGACAACATATTTAGCCTGTTTGAATCCTCGCAAAATCATCGCCTGATACTGTTTTCCCGTCCAACTGGTGGGATTTTCAGGAATTTCTCCTAGGGCGGAACGAATGGCCAGCAGATCGTGACAGATCACAAAATATTTGCGATCTTTTAGATAGGGAGTTAAATAGGATAACGCCTGATCACAAATGCAGACGATATCGGCCCAATCAAGCTGCTGACGTAACTGCACTGGGAAAATAATTAACTTATCAATATACCCTAACCACTTGCCGATTCCCTGGGGAGAGGATTTCAGTTGACCGAAAATAGGCTGGGCTTGCACTCGCCGAATTTCGTGTCCTTTTTGTCTGAGTCCTTTCTCCACTAAACCGACAAAACGATTGATACTGATCTGCCGATCGTTGACGTAATTTCCCACTATTAAAACTTTCATGATTAGGCTCCAAAAAATCAATTTTTATGGCGGTAAAACTCTCAAACAGTTCCCCCCAGAAAGCGCCCTGTTTGACCGATTAGTTTTGTCAGTCCCTTGCCTTGAGCGGGAATTTGCCGGGGCGGAAATAAGACAAGATGATCGGTCAAGGTTTTGAGTTCTTCGATCTGAGTTTCCGTGACATTCTCCACCCGACGGGCGAACAGGGTGACATCGTGGTTTTGATGAAGACATTTGATCAGGTTAAAAGTTCTCCCCTCGGTTGCCCCGCGACTAGGTGGATAGGGAAAGTTATGGCAAAAAAGGACTAATATTCTCATAATTATGGTTCGGCAGCGGTTTTTGACAATAATTCTACCGTTTCCTTTAGTTGGCTATATACAGGAATCTGAACTGGGTATTTCTCGATCTCCCCAAGGGTGACTTTTCCTCGCCCTGTTAAGAGCAATACGGGCTGACAACCAGCTTCTAGGGCGCATTCTAGATCGCTGGGAGCATCGCCGATAAACAACGAGCCGGCTAAGTCGATTCCGTATTGGTGGGCGGCGGCCAGCAGCAGATAGGGGGAGGGTTTGCGGCAGGGACAACCTTCGTCGGGATGGTGCGGGCAGATGGCAAGATCGTGAAAATGCACGCCCAATTGTCGGTATTCCTCGATCATGCGCCCGTGAATCGCCGCTAGATCATCCCAAGTGAAATAGCCCCTAGCAAGTCCCGATTGATTGGTAATGATGATCAGCAGATAGCCGGCATCCTGCCACTGTTTTAAGGCAGCCGCTGCCCCGGCGGGAATGCTCACCTGTTCTGGTTTACTCAGGTAGGGGATATAGTCAATAACTACCCCATCTCGATCGAGAAATAAGGCTTTGTTCTTTTTTGATCTATCTTCGCTTTCGTGGTCAGAATTGCCAGGAGGTGGCGGATACGGGTATTTTTGGTCGCCGTCATTGACAGAAATTGCGGGGAAAGGATTCATGATGTGGGACTTTTTCGAGTCGGGGACTAGAATTCTCAGTTCTTCTGTCAGAGACGAGAGCTTGAACCGATGGAAAGACAAAATTCGAGGGATTGTAGCGATTTGTGCTAGTTTTCTCGACTAAATTGCTTCTCCTTACTATCTAGGGCTGGCTGAATAAATCTAAAAACCTTGTTGGGTAAGACTTTTAGACCTTTTGTCAATCAAAAAGTACTGGCTCTGGGAGTGAGCGGGGGGAAATTTAGGCACTTTTTCCCTGAAAATTAGGTAATTGGCCACCTCAAAACTGGGAAAACCCCACACCCCACACCCCACACCCCACACCCTGCCCCCAGGAAAAACTTTTTCAGCAGACCCTATTTAGTCAGTTAAATCTACATTTCGTAGCCAAACTTATTGG
>NZ_JAPZQJ010000308.1:0-1383 GCF_027530405.1 Microcystis sp. LE19-41.2A
GTCAGTCTGTAGAGCGACCATAAGACCAGAACAGAGTAAATCTGTTAAGGCAGGTGCGGAACCCCGCAAGGGAAAGAAGCAGAAACCTAAATCGTGAGGTTTGGGAATCGCCGTCCGTTTTACGGCGGCGAGGATGTCAAAGATACTATCGCGACTTACGGCATAGTCGGATAAAAGTGCGCTGCCTCGATCGTGACTACTTGCCCAATCCCGAAAAGCTTGCGCTCGTTCCGTCGGTGTTGCCGTCTCGTAAAAAGGTGTTTTTGGCTCTATCAGTTGTTTTAGCATTGTCTCCAAGAGAATTTCTACCTTTTCTGGTGATTGGTGGCTAATTCTTGCCAAAATCTCGGCAATTGCCTTTAAATCTTGCTGATGGGCTTTTTTAAAGTCTAGCAGCATTTCCGCTCCCTCCCCATCTAGCGATCGCTGAGAAAAAGGAGTAATTTCCATAGATATTGCTCTCCTTGAAAACCGCTAAAACTTGATTCTGCCATAAAAACTTTTTTTAGAATAGATTGGGATCGACACCGATCGCCCCTTCACCGTCCGCATCTTGCAGGTTAGCACCGTCTAACCGAGCATTAGTGAGATTGGCCTTCTCTAAGTCAGCTTTTTGCAGATTGGCGTTGGTTAAGTTTGCTCCTTGCAGGTTAGCTTTTTCTAAATCTGCACCTAAGAGATTGGCCTTGCTTAAATCGGCTCCCGCTAGGAGAGTTTTGCCGAGGTCGGCTCCCCGGAGGTCAGTCCCTTTGAGGTTAGCACCTTGTAAGTTTGTTCTTTCTAGATCCGCTTGACTGAGGTTTGCTCCTTCTAGATTGGCCGAGGACAAGTTTAAATCTTTGAGGCTAATTCCGTTAAAGTCACAACCGACACAGGCGTTAGTTTCCTGTAGTTTTTGCAGATTATCGGCGGCAGCAGGCTCGACCAGAGTAATTTTTGCCGGTACGCCGCCAGTGGGGGTAACGGCCCTAGCGATGGCAGGGTGGAAGCAAGAAAAAACTGTGATTAGCAATAGACAGAAGGCTGTCAGTAGCTTCGGTTTCATCGTTTTTGATCTCCTTGAGTGATCTTTTTGAGTCTCTGTTTTCACTCTAGGCAATGGCTTTAATAAAAACAAATATTCTTTGTTTTCAAATCCATAAATTCCCTTTATGCAAAGCCAAGAAAGTCCCTCGCCCTTTCATCACTTTTATTTATTAAAACGACAATTAAGAATATTTGCTTTTATGCTTGTCCCGTACCTAGGGCTTGCTGAATAAATCTAAAAACCTTGTTGGGTAAGACTTTTAGACTTTTTGTCAATCAAAAAGTACCAGTTGTGGGAGAGATAGGGGGAAAATTCTGGGACTTTTTCTCTGAAAATTAGGTAATTGACCAGATGAG
>NZ_JAPZQJ010000256.1:0-5016 GCF_027530405.1 Microcystis sp. LE19-41.2A
AGGTGGTCAATTACCTAATTTTCAGGGAAAAAATCCCTAAATTTTCCCCCCAATCACTCCAATGGTAGGCACTTTTTCAGGGAAAAAAAGTCTAAAAGCCTTATCCAACAAGGTTTTTAGATTTATTCAGCAAACCCTAAATAAAAGATCTGCGATTCCAAGACATACGGAAATTAGGGATATTCTCGCTAATAAAATCTGCAAAGATATCGGAATACCACTAATAAAATAAATCGTTCATCAGTCTTGATGTCAAATATCAGGATCTGGCAAAAACAGATAAAGATTTCGAGCAGATTCGGGGAGATGAGCGGTTTCAATCATTGCTAAGTTAAGTAAATAACAAAAGAGATGACTATCTATGTCGAAAGCAATCCCATCATCACAGTTAGGCGATAATAACTCTTAATTTCCAACTTTCTATCCTAATCAGGAGACCGATTGCTATGACACTGGCAAACACCCACCTAAAAATCGAAAATATCGCTCATCATATCATAAAAATCACAAAAAATACTTAATTTAATAAGACAACTAAATAATTGTTTAATCAGTAATTCTTGAGGAAATCTAAAATCAGAACCCAACTGGCAAAAAAAGTGAGAGAATAAAAACATAGTTCAGAGAGTAGAGGCTGTCAAGACAAGCTTTCCAGTCGTAAAATCCACAATTCCTGCCGGGTGAGGGCCGATAACTAACTTTCAAAAAAGCAGAATTAAATTTAGTAGAAAAAAATCGCAACAATCTGTCAATCCACTGAAAAAAGAGAGAAAAATTATGTTTTGTGAACAATGCGAACAAACCGCTAGTGGTAATGGTTGTCATCAGTGGGGAGCCTGTGGAAAAAGTCCCGAAGTCAACGCCGTTCAAGACTTATTAGTTTATTGTCTGCGGGGATTAGCATCGGTGGTTTTAAAAGCCAAAGAAGCGGCAATATCTACTCGCGAAGCCGATATTTTTACCTGCGAGTCGCTTTTCGCCACCATGACCAATGTGAACTTCGATCAAAGACGTTTTACCGATTATATTCAGCGTTGTTTAGAGATTCGGGAAAATTTAAAAGCACAATTGGGATCGGTGGACTGGTCTGCACTTGCTAACTATCAGCCTAATTTTAATGAGAGCCTAGTCAGCCAAGGTCAAGAAGTATCCTTAGAACTAATTGAAAAAGTGCAAGACCTCGATATTTTTTCCCTAAAGTTAACCGCTATCTACGGAGTTAAAGGTCTTGCTTCCTATACTTTCCACGCTCAGGAATTAGGTCAAGAGGATGACTCAGTTTATCAGGTTATCCAAGAGACTTTAGCGGCAATTGATCGCAGTGATTTAAACCTGAATGATTGGGTGGCAATCTGTCTAAAAGTCGGGGCGGCAAACCTGCGGGCCATGGAATTATTAGATCAAGGTCATACCGAAACCTACGGTCATCCCATACCGACAAATGTTCCCTTAAATCCGCGTCTAGGTAAAGCCATTTTAGTCTCCGGCCATGATATTAAACAATTAGCGGCTTTACTGGCACAAACTGCCAATACTGGGATAACAGTCTATACCCACGGAGAATTATTACCCGCCCACGGTTATCCAAAACTCAAAGAAAAATATCCCCATCTCTACGGTCATTATGGCACCGCCTGGCAAAATCAAACTAAAGAATTTGCTAAGTTTCCGGGGGCAATAGTTTTAACTACTAATTGTCTCATGCCCCCCCACGAAAACTATGAAAGTAAACTCTTTACCCTCGGACCTGTGGGTTATGCCCATATTAACCGCTTAGAAACAGTGGACGGTGCGATCGATTTTAGTCCCGTGATTGCTAAAGCGCAGTCATTGCCCGGATTTACTGAAATAAGCGAACCTCGGCAGGTAATGGTAGGATTTGCCCACAATACCGTTCTCAGTGTCGCTGATACGGTGGTTAATGCCCTTAAACAGGGTAAAATCCGTCACTTCTTCCTAGTTGGGGGCTGCGATGGGGCAAAACCCGATCGCAATTACTACACCGAATTCGTGGAACAAGTTCCCGAAGATTGCATCGTTTTAACCCTTGCCTGTGGAAAATTCCGCTTTTTCGACAAACAATTAGGTAGCATCGAAGGATTACCCCGGCTAATGGACTTGGGACAATGTAACGATGCCTATAGTGCCATCAAAATCGCCCTAGGATTAGCCAACGCTTTTAACGTTAGCGTCAACGAGATACCCCTCTCCCTAATTATCTCTTGGTACGAACAAAAAGCGATCGCTGTACTGCTCACCCTGCTACATCTAGGTATGCAAAATATCCGTCTGGGACCAACTTTACCGGCATTTATCTCCCCCAACGTCCTCAAAGTCCTCTCCGATACCTATCACCTGCAGCCGATTACCACCCCCGCAAAAGACTTAGCCGATTGTCTAGGTTAAAACTTTCTGTAAAAATCCCACCCTTGGCCACAAACCGTGGCCTATGGGAAGGAGAGGGATATTATCCTCAAGGAGAATAATTTTTATGTCCGTAATCACTTTAAGCATTGATGGTAAAGATGTAGCGATCGAAGCGGGTTCGCGAGTTCTGGCGGCAGCTAGTCAGGTAGGAATAAAAATTCCCGCCCTCTGTCATCTCGATGGGGTTTCCGAAGTGGCCGCCTGTCGCTTATGTTTGGTAGAAATTGAAGGTATTAATAAATTATTACCCGCCTGTGTAACGGAGGTGGCGGAAGGAATGGTGGTTCATACCGATACCCCAAAACTAAAAGAATATCGCCGCATGACAGTGGAATTATTATTCGCTGAAGGCAATCACGTTTGTGCGGTTTGTGTGGCTAATGGTAACTGTGAATTGCAAGATTTAGCCATCGAAGTGGGTATGGATCATAGTCGTTTTCCCTACCGTTTTCCCAAGCGAGAAGTGGATATTTCCCATCCTCTTTTCGGTATTGATCATAATCGTTGTGTTCTCTGTACCCGTTGTGTGCGAGTCTGTGATGAAATTGAAGGGGCGCACGTTTGGGATCTGGCTTATCGCGGCGAAAAAGATAAAATTATTGCGGGAATGGATCAGCCTTGGGGCAGCGTTTCCGCCTGTACTTCCTGCGGCAAATGTGTTGCCGCTTGTCCAACCGGGGCGATATTCCGCAAGGGTTCCGCCGTTTCTGAAAAAGAGGAAGATCGCTCGAAGTTGGAATTTTTAGTTAATGCTAGGACTCAACACCAATGGACGCGTTAAAGTAATCAATGGAGGGTGATAGTGATCGATGGGCGCATTTAGATATCTACGAGCAGAAACTAACCGCCAAGGTAAGGGAGGAATATGATCAGATTATGGATAATAATCAAGATATCCTAGAGATTGCTGCCCAATACGAAATATCGGAGATCGATATCCGACGCGCCAAGGATTATGCTTTTGGATCGGGAGTGTCTCGATATCAATTTTTTCCCGAAGGTTTAATGGTAGCAGCTTGGCGAAGACTCGCTGGCGCTCAAGGGAATAATCTTGATCGGATGTTTCTCAATCATGAAATCTACGAATCTGACTTAGTGATTAATCGAGGCTTTTCGCAGCAACAAGCGCATTTACTGGCACAAAAACAATATCCTTGGTCTGATTCAATTCAGCAAACAAGATAATTATGACCACATCACCCGAATCGCAATTTCTACAAGCCCTAGAAATGTGTCAGTCTCTCTCCAATTTGACGGCGCAATTTTCTAGTATTCCTTGTCGGATAATTGAAATTTTGTCTGATATTAGTCAAGAGCCTAGGGTTTTGTATTCGCTCTTAATTAAATATTCTAGAGAAGTGGATTCCGCTTTAGTTGCCCTAGATATTTATGCCAAAAGTGCTGATAATTGGCGAGTAAAAGATCGAGATAAAACCTGTTCTCTTGGTTTTGGAGTAAAAGACCATTGCACGATTTTAAGCTGTTTGCTCAATTTCAGTAAACGTCCTTTTTCTTTTATTTCCTATACGGGAAATTTTGCATCGGAGGCGATTATTTTTGAGCTACTTAAAGACTGGAAAAATCTAGATTTAGCTCCTTTCTTTGAGGAAAAAATGCAAGAGTTTATCCGGGAGGCAAAAATAGCTTAAAAGAGTATTTCTTTTCATTTGATCCTTTTGACCAAATTGCAACTCAGCCAACAATACCAACCAAGAAATTAAAATTATGAGTAAAATTCGCTTCGCTACTGTCTGGTTAGCCGGTTGTTCGGGATGCCATATGTCCTTCCTCGATTTGGATGAATGGCTGTTAGAATTAGCCGAAAAAGTTGACGTGGTGTATAGTCCCGTCGGCTGCGATCTGAAAACCTATCCCGAAAATGTCGATGTCTGTTTAGTGGAAGGAGCGATCGCTAATCAGGATAATTTAGAACTAATTCATCTAGTCCGCCAAAATACCAAAACCGTCGTTTCTTTTGGTGATTGCGCCGTGACTGCTAACGTTCCCGCTATGCGGAATATGTTAGGAACTGCCGATCCCGTGCTAAAAAGGGCTTATTTAGAGTTAGGAGATAACACCCCTCAACTACCAGAAGAACCCGGTATCGTTCCCGAATTATTAGATCAAGTGCTGCCCGTCCATCAAGTCATTCCCATCGATATTTTTATGCCGGGTTGTCCCCCCGATGCGGACAGAATTCGCGAGACACTGATCCCGATTTTAAAAGGGGAATTACCCGTGATGGCAGGACGAGAAATGATTAAATTTGGTTAATTGAATCAGTTATCAGTCGTCAGTTATCAGTTATCAGTTATCAGTTATCAGTTATCAGTTATAAGATTTGAGTTTTAAGTTTTGAGTGAGCAGTATGTATTAAGTGAGCCTCATCAAATGGCAGTTTGCTACTGTCTTTTCACTGATTACTGTTTACTGATTATACTAAATCCGCTGAGTATAGGCTACATATCAGGAGAGGCACTCCTGCAAGTGGAGTGACTCTTAAATTATTACAGATGTGTCAGCGGCTGCGTGTAAGCATCCCACCGAAAAACTAATGCGCGGGGGGTTTGGGGGCGGCGCCACGCCCCC
>NZ_JAPZQJ010000224.1:0-11913 GCF_027530405.1 Microcystis sp. LE19-41.2A
GCTCACGGCCGAAGCCCAACGCCTGCATGGGTTACGCTACCGCTAACCCATCCTACAAATAATTGTGCCTCCCTACTTATCTGTGTTGGATAAACCATGACTATCGCTCAAAGCTTACCCCTAGTCGAGTCTCATGTCAACCCTGAGATAATCTTCCCAGAAGGCCAATTTTGGAGTGATGAACCCCCTTTGGAAAGTAACCTACATCTACAACAAATTATTTTATTAATTCAGTGTTTAGAATGGTGGTGGCGCGAGCGAGAAGATTATTTTGCCACCGGCAATTTAACCATCTATTACAGTCCTAACCAGAAAAAGTCAGAATTCTGCCGTGGTCCTGATTTTTTCGTCGTTTTGGGGACAAATCCCAATCCTAACCGCAGAAGTTGGGTAGTTTGGCAAGAAGAGGGCAAATATCCCAATTTAATTATCGAAATTCTCTCCGATAGTACCGCCAAAGTTGACCGAGAGGAGAAAAAACAAATTTATCAAGATATATTTCGCACTCCCGATTATTTTTGGTTTGACCCAGAAAGCTTAGAATTTCAGGGATTTACCCTAATTAGCGGTCAATATCAACCGATTGCCCCCAATTCTCAGGGATGGCTCTGGAGTCAACAATTAGGCTTATATTTGGGTTTATCCGCCAATAAATTGCGCTATTTTACCCCCGAAGGGGAATTAGTACCCACTCCCGCAGAAGCGGCACAACAGGCAGAAAACCAAGTTGAACAGGAAAGGCAGAAATCCGCAAAATTAGCGGCTAAACTGCGGGAATTGGGCATAAATCCCGATGAAAATCTCTAATCTTTTTCTGTCAACCCTTGCACTTAATTAGATAACCACATCGTTGCTCACCTTGATTGATCCAGTGAGTCCGTTCGATCGTACAATCGGGCAGCAGCAGCGCAAACATTTCTAATTCATGGCCACAGATACTGGGATAGGAACCAGCCACCTCAGCAATAGCGCAATGATGCTCGGCCAGGACATAACTATTTTCTGCTTCCAGTGCCACTAATTCTGCCATATAACCCTCCTCTTGGCGAATTTCCAGCAATTTTCTCATTCTTTCCCCTAAAGACCCCTTCCCGAGGCGCAATTGATATTCTGCCGCTTTGCGTTGCCACTGTTTTTTGAGAATTTCCCCCACCTGTTGCTCTCCCACCGTCTCCACGAGAGTATTGAGGAAAGAAACGGCGAAATTATCGTAATTATGGGGAAAACGGCCACGACCTTGACGACTGAGACGATAAATGTGCTGGGGCCGTCCTATCTTATTTTGTACGGCAAAATATTCGATCAGTCCTTCCTCCTCCAAATCCTTAAGATGGCGGCGCGTCGCTTGCGGACTAATACTTAACTCCTCAGCCAAGTCTTGGGCGGTAGATTGACCGTTTTTGAGCAAATATTGCAGAATATCGTCTTTCGTCGAGGCGGGTTGAGTCGTGGTCATGATACCAAAAACAGAGGCTTTAGCGTACAATTGCTGAGAGTCAAGAAGCGGCCAATTACCCCTACAGAGTAACCTGAATAACAGAGGTTTACCAGCATCCTCTGAAATTTTCCGTGACTTTGACAACAGCTTTGTTGTTAATCTATTATATAATCAATTTAAACAACTTTATTGTTGTTTAACTGCCTCCCCTGCCTACCGCGTAGAGAGAACACTAACCCCCATGAGTGCAACCACCGTTAAAAATCTCGTTAACCAACCCTACAAGTACGGTTTCATCACCGATATTGAATCGGAAACCATCCCCCGCGGTTTAAATGAGGAGATTATTCGCCTAATTTCAGCGAAAAAGAAGGAACCGGAATTCATGCTCGATTTTCGTCTCCGGGCCTACCATCAATGGCAAAAGATGACCGAACCCAGTTGGCCGCACGTTTCCTATCCTGCCATTGATTATCAAAATATTATCTACTACTCTGCACCCAAACAGAAAAAAGAAAAACTCAACAGTCTTGAAGAAGTTGACCCCACTTTAATCGAAACCTTTGAAAAATTAGGCATTCCCCTTTCGGAACAAAAACGCCTGTCTAACGTGGCCGTCGATGCTATCTTTGACAGCGTTTCTATCGCCACAACTTTTAAAGAAAAACTAGCAGAACAGGGGGTTATTTTCTGTTCTATTTCGGAAGCTTTACAGGAACATCCCGACTTAGTACAAAAATATCTCGGCAGTGTCGTTCCCGTGGGTGATAATTATTTTGCCGCTCTTAATTCTGCCGTTTTTAGCGATGGTTCCTTTGTTTTTATCCCCAAAGGTGTCGCCTGTCCGATGGAATTGTCCACCTATTTTCGGATTAATAACGGTGAGACGGGACAATTTGAAAGAACTTTAATTGTCGCTGAGGAAGGGGCATCGGTAAGTTATTTAGAAGGTTGCACCGCTCCGATGTACGATAGTAATCAACTTCATGCCGCCGTCGTGGAATTAGTCGCCCTCGATAATGCGGATATTAAATATTCGACGGTACAAAATTGGTACGCTGGCGATGCCAATGGTAAGGGAGGTATTTACAATTTCGTCACTAAACGGGGTCTGTGTAAAGGAGTTAATTCTAAGATTTCTTGGACGCAGGTGGAAACTGGTTCGGCAATTACTTGGAAGTATCCCAGTTGTGTCTTAGTCGGCGATAATTCCGTCGGGGAATTCTACTCAATTGCCCTAACTAATAACAAACAACAGGCCGATACAGGTACGAAAATGATTCACATTGGCCGCAACACCAAGAGTACGATTATTTCTAAGGGAATTTCTGCGGGTAACTCCCAAAATAGTTATCGCGGGTTAGTGAAAATGGGACCGAAAGCCAAAGGAGCAAGAAATTACTCCCAGTGTGATTCTATGCTGATTGGAGATAATGCCGAAGCTAACACTTTTCCCTATATTCAGGTGGATAACAACAGTGCTAAAGTAGAACACGAAGCTTCTACTTCTAAAATCGGTGAAGACCAATTATTCTACTTCGCACAACGGGGTATTTCCGAAGAAGATGCTGTCTCTATGTTAGTCAGTGGTTTCTGTAAGGATGTCCTCAGTAAATTACCGATGGAATTCGCCGCCGAAGCTGATAAACTCCTCAGTCTCAAGCTAGAAGGAACCGTCGGATAATCAGTAAAGTAGGGTGGGTTAGGCGATAGCCGTAACCCACCAAAAGCTAAGTTAGGCGATAGCCGTAACCCACCAAAAGCTAAGACAATTTATCCATCAATTGATGATTCGCCGTCAACCACCAAAACTAATATTTTTGTTCTAGAAAAACATCTCATGAGTGAAGTAATTTTATCGGTAAAAAATCTAACCGCTAGTATTGATGGAAACCAGATTCTTAAAGGAGTTAACCTCGAAATTAAAGCAGGTGAAACCCACGCAATTATGGGGCGCAATGGCTCAGGAAAAAGCACCTTTTCAAAAGTAATCGCTGGACATCCCGATTATGAAGTAACTGGGGGAGAAATAATTTATAAAGGCGAAAACCTTTTAGACAAAGAACCCGATGAACGAGCGCTTATGGGTATCTTTCTCGCATTCCAATATCCCCTAGAAATCCCCGGCGTTAGTAACCTCGATTTTCTTCGCGTTGCCTACAATGCTCGACAAAAATATCTAGGCTCGGAAGAATTAGATAGTTTTGACTTTGAGGAATTAGTCGAGAAAAAACTAGAAGTTGTCCAGATGAATCCTAGCTTTCTTGGCAGAAGTTTAAACGAAGGTTTCTCCGGTGGTGAGAAAAAACGTAATGAAATCCTACAAATGGCTTTATTAGAACCTACTTTAGGAATTCTCGATGAAATTGACTCCGGTTTAGACATCGATGCTTTGCGAATTGTTGCCCAGGGAGTCAATCAATTAGCTACTCCCGATAACGCTTTTTTACTTATCACTCACTATCAGCGTCTGCTCAACTACATTGAACCCGATGTTATTCATGTTATGTACGATGGGCGCATTGTCACCAGTGGCGGTAAAGAATTAGCCCTCGAATTAGAAAGAACTGGCTACGATTTCCTCGACGAACAATTATTAGCCGTTAAGTAATCTAGCTATCAGTTATCAGTTATCAGTTATCAGTTATCAGTTATCAGGAGATGGCTTTTATTTATTCTTCCTACACCCCACACCCTACACCCCACACCCTACACCCCACACCCTACACCCCACACCCCACACCCCACACCCCAACCCTCCAACCCCCTCTTACCAATGACAGCCATAATCACGAAACCTGAACAATCAGGAGAATTATTGTTAAAATTGTCGCGAGAAACGGTTCCCACTATCGATAACGGTAAAATTCTCGAATTAAGAGAATCGGGAGCCAGTAAAGCTCAAGAATTAGCCATCCCGGGCAGAAAAGACGAAGAATGGCAATTCACCGATTTAAGTCAACTCTGGGCGATCGATTTTCGCGTCCCCCAAACCGTTACAATCGATAAAAATGCCCTAGCTGTTTTTTTACTGCCCGAAGCCAAAAACAGCCGTATAGTCTTCGTTAACGGCATTTATCAGCCTGAATTGTCCGATATCTCCGCTTTACCCCCCGGTGTCAGCGTCAGCAATCTCGCCAATGCACAAAAAGATGTTCTTGTCAACTATCTAGGCAAAGAAAAAACACCCGAATTTTTTACCGCACTCAACCAAGCTGGCTTAAGCGATGTAGCAGTAATTCACGTCACCGCTAACACCGTCGTCACAACCCCGATACATCTCTTATTTATCACCGTTGTGGAGGAAATTCCCCGCTTTTATCAGCCCCATAGCCTAATCGTGGCGGAAACGGGAGCCAGTGTCAATATTATTGAGAACTACGGGGCTTTAGCCGAATATTGCTCCGATTTACCTGTAAATTACTCTTATTTCACCAACGCTGTCACGGAAATTTACCTCGAAGCCAACGCCGAGGTCATCCATACCAGAGTACAACGGGAATCGGGAGATGGTTTTCACATCGGACGCACGATAATTGAACAAGGGCGCGATAGCCGTTACACTCTCAACGAGATAAATCTAGGAGCTAAACTCTGCCGTCATAACCTCGATATCCTGCAAAAAGGAGAACAAACCGAGACAAATCTGCACGGATTAGCCATGATTACTGGACAACAAACCACCGATACCCACAGCGCCATCTATCTCAACCATCCCCACGGCATCACCAAGCAACTGCATAAATGTATCGTTGATGGTAGCGCTCACGCTATCTTTAATGGTAAAGTGTTTGTTCCCAAACCCGCCCAATTAACCAACGCCTCCCAGTTAAATCGGAATTTGTTAATTTCTAACAAGGCACGAGTCAACACCAAACCCGAATTACAAATTACCGCCGATAACGTCAAATGTTCCCACGGGGCAACCGTTAGCCAACTGGAAGCCGATGATTTATTCTATCTGCAAAGCCGAGGCTTAAGCGCCGACACCGCCCGCAGTTTGTTAATTGATGCTTTCTCGGCCGAGATTTTAGCTAAAATTCCTCTAGAATCCCTCCGCCAAAGATTGGGGCAATGCGTCGCCTGTCGCAGTGTGGAATAACTCTACCGGGGTGGGTGTCAACCTGCCCAAAGTACCCCTCTGACTCCTGACTAAAATGACAATTATCCAAGAAAAAACCCTCGCCCAAAAAGTCCGCGCCGATTTCCCTATCCTCCATCAAACCGTACACGATAAACCCCTTATCTATCTCGATAGTGCCGCCACTTCCCAAAAACCCATTCAAGTATTAGAAACCCTGCGAAACTATTACGAAAAAGATAACGCTAATGTGCATCGGGGGGCGCATACTTTAAGTGTCCGGGCAACGGAAGCCTACGAAGGAGCCAGAGATAAGGTCGCTAGGTTTATTAATGCCGCTTCTCGTCAGGAAATTGTCTATACTCGCAACGCCACGGAAGCGATTAATTTAGTCGCCTACAGTTGGGCATTAAATACCCTGAAAGCAGGGGATGAAATTATTCTCTCGGTGATGGAACACCACAGTAATTTAATCCCCTGGCAAATTGTCTGCCAAAAGACGGGGGCGGTGATTAAATATGTGCCATTAACCAGCGACGAAAGCTTTGATTTAGAACAATATAAATCTTTGTTATCTGACAAAACTAAATTAGTTGCTGTCCTTCATGTTTCTAATACATTAGGCTGTATTAATCCCGTTGCCGAAATAGTCAGCCTTGCCCATCAAGTCGGGGCGAAAGTATTAATTGATGCCTGTCAAAGTGTCCCCCATTTAGCCATTGATGTGCAGTCCATGGATTGTGATTGGTTGGTGGCTAGTGGTCATAAAATGTGCGCCCCCACCGGTATTGGATTTTTGTACGGCAAAGAGGCTATTTTAGAGGCAATGCCGCCCTTTTTTGGTGGTGGCGAAATGATTGCGGAAGTCTATTTAGACCATTTTACCTGTGCCGAACTGCCCCACAAATTTGAAGCTGGAACCCCCGCTATCGGCGAAGCGATTGCTCTCGGTGCTGCGGTAGAATATTTAAGGGGTTTAGGGATGGATAATATTCATGCCTACGAAGAAGAATTAACCGCCCATTTGTTCAAAAAATTAGGAGAAATTGAGGGTTTAAGAATTTACGGGCCGCCACCTAGTTTAACAGGCCAAGGTCGGGCTAGTTTAGCCGCCTTTAATGTGGAAGGGATTCATGCTAGTGATTTAGCCACTTTATTAGACCACGAAGGAATCGCTATTCGCTCCGGTCATCACTGTACCCAACCTCTACACCGCTTTTTTGATGCTTCCGGCAGCGCGCGGGCAAGTCTATATTTTTATAATACCCGCGAAGAAATTGATAGCTTTATTGTCGCTTTACAGGAAACTATCGATTTCTTTGCCAATTGTTTTTCTTAGGGGGATTTCTAGCCCTTTTCCTGTTCTTAAAGAGTGAAGGAAGTTACTTATTATTATCAAGGAATTTGTCCCGAAACGGGCGAGTTATTGCGCTTGCCCCGCACTCTTTTGGCTGAAAAAATTGCCCGAGATTTGATGACAACTATCACCAATCCTCAAGGTAAAATGTATGGAATTTTGTTAGGAGAAAATGCCGCTGGCGAAATAGAAATTTTAAAAGCTTTTTCTGGACAGGGAGAAGCCGATGGCTGGGTTCCGTCTCTGGTGGGTAGAGAAAAAATTGTGCTGGAAGAAAAGCGAGTTTTGCAACTTTTAGAAATAATTAAACAGGAAATTATTGACCTACAATCAATTCCCGAACTTAATTTATATCGACTCAATCAAGCAAATTTTGAGTGCAAAATACAAGCTTTACAACAACAACATCACAACCAGAAACAGGAACGCAATAGATTAAGAAATTTAGGAAATTTAAAACCAGAAGAATTAGAAAATTTAAATAATATCAGTCGTCAGGAAAAAAGAGCAAGAAAGCAATTAAAACAGGAACAAAAACAAGTTTTAAAACCCTTAATTGAGAAAATAAACTTCGCCAATCAGAGAATTATTGAACTTAAGCAACAGCGGAGGAACCTCTCCAAACAGTTACAGGAATTGCTGTATCAATCCTACTGTTTAAATAACTTTTCTGGACAATCTCTCTCCTTGGCTAAATTGATGGGCAGTAATTTGTTACCAACAGGAACAGGAGAATGTTGCGCCCCAAAATTATTAAATTATGCCGCTATGAAAGGATTAAAACCTGTCGCCATGGCCGAATTTTGGTGGGGAGAATCGAATCGAGATAGAAAACAGGGAGAATTTTATGGTGCTTGTCAAGAAAGATGTCAACCTCTCATGGGTTTTTTACTCTCTGGTTTACGTTTATCTCTAGAAATTATCTACGAAGACGAGGGAATAATTGCTATTAATAAACCCGCGGGATTATTATCGGTAGCAGGACGTTATCAAGATAGTCAAGATGCTGTGGTCAATCGTTTTCGTCGTCAGGGAAAAAATCTCATTCCCGTTCATCGTTTAGACCGAGAAACTTCGGGATTATTATTACTAGCTAAAAGTTTAGATATTTATCGTTGTTTATCCCAACAATTTCAACGGCGAGAAGTGGAGAAAATCTACGAAGCTATATTATCAGAAATTATTGAGCGAGAATCAGGCATAATTGACCTACCTCTCTGGGGAAATCCGCAAAATCGACCCTATCAAACTGTGGATTGGCAAAGGGGGAAAGCTAGTCAAACCTATTTTAAAGTTGTCGGTAAAGAAGGCAATTATTCTCGGCTAGAATTTATTCCCTACACGGGAAGAACCCATCAAATTCGTGTTCATAGTCAACAGGGATTAGGGATAGGAATTTTAGGCGATCTTTTGTATAATGGTAAGCAGTCTGACCGTTTATACCTACACGCTAAACAATTATCTTTTCGTCATCCTCAGACCGAAACTAAAATTGATCTAATCATTCCCACCCCCTTTTGAGAGCTATAATTGCTAACAGCCAAAAACTAGCTATAATAACCCGATTTAAGTAGGGTTTGCGGCAAAAAGTTTGTTGGTGGGGGTAGGAGTCAGGAGTCAGGAGTCAGTGGCCGGTCGTTTCAGGCTTTGTTGCCCTTGTTTTTTGTACCAAGCGATGTACCACAAGAAGGATAATGCAAGGTTTTTGAACGTCCCAATCCTATTTTCTTGCACTAACATCGGACTTTAACAGGTCAAAAGCCTTATTTTAAAAGGGTTTTACCATTATTCAGCAACCCCTACCTATGCGGCTAATTATAGTTTAGATGGGGAAGGAGACAAGTTTATTGGGGTTACTAATAGGTTAGAAATGGCGCAAGTTTGGACTAAAAAAAAGTGCGACAAGTCGATGCTATAGCCCTAACTAGGACTGCGCTAAAGCGCAACTACAAACCTATCAGAAGCCTAATGTTTTCAAAATTATCGGTAAGGCTTTTTGACAGGCTTGGGCAAGTTTGCTGGCAGGTTCCAAAGCTTTAGCAATTGTTTCGAGAAAATTAACTGCTCGTTGGGCTTTCTTTTGCAGTCCGGCATCATCAGGATTTTGACTAGCTTGGGCAATCTTTTTCACTTGATTGGCGGCTTCGGCTTTTTCTTCTTCATCTAAATGGCTGTCAATTTCAATCGCCTGGGTTAGTTCTTGCAGTAAAGCTTTAAGTTGGGCATTTTCTGGGGAAGCATCGGCCGCAATTTGGTTAATGGTATTGGTTACATCGCCGATGATTTCGCCGAAATTGACGGCGGAATTATTAATATCGCGGATGGTAATATTTGGGGAACTGTCGTTACTGTGGCTCATGGCTTTTGCCTCTACATGGATGGGACGGTTGGCGAGGGTTTTGGTAATTTCCATCATATCAACACTTTGTTGGCGATAGATGGCAATTTCTGTCTCTTTGGCGGTGAGTTGTGCCTTATATTGGGCTTCAATGGCTGCGAGTTGTAGTTGATAATTTTGGTTAAATTCTTGGTGAATTTTCTCTTTATCAGTGTCGGGCGGTACATGGACTTTTACCACTATCACGCCATCTCCTTTATTGGCAATGCTCTGCACCTGAAGCGGCGTATCTTCATTCTGCACTTGTACTTCTTTTAAGGCGGCAATGAAAGCTTTCCAATCCACCCCATTGCGGAAAATCAGGTCAACAGTGTCGAACATTTCGGCAAATAATTTGGTAAATTCACCGGGTTGAAATTCGCCACTGCTGGGGCGGCGCTCTTTCTGCCCATTAAGCAAGTAAATATACTGGCAGTCCACCTCATCCAGTTGGGTGGTGGCATCAATATTCCAATTTTCCACGCAAGCACCCGTCAGAGTAGCATGGCGCAAATCGGCATTGACGGCGTTGACTTCGGTGAGGTTTGCCCCCGCAAGGTTGGCTTATTGCAAGCTGGCTTCACTGATATCGGCGAGGCGCAAGTTGGCAGTTTGCAGGTTTGCCCCCTCCAGATATGCCCCCCGTAAATTGGCTTGGGCAAAGTCTTTTCCGCTTCCGGTGCGGGAATCAATCAGAAATTCTCTAATTTGGGGATTGGCTAATAAGGTATTGCCGGGGCGGGCTAATTCCAATTTAATTGCTTGTTTAAAAATTGTTTTATTCAAGATTGCCTGATTAAAATTGGTACTTTTTAAGGTGGCTCCTGTAAAATCTGTTGCGGTTAAATTGGCTTGAAAAAAGGATGTGCCACCAATAGCAGCAAAGGCTATCACAATTTTACGCAACCAAGGATCGCGGTGTTCTTGTTTAAGGGTCAACCAACCGAGCCAACAGTAAAATAGCGTCAAGGCTACGCCGAAGGCTATGACTGGGGCTATTGGGGCTGGGGCTACGCCGAAGGCTATGACTGGGGCTACGGAGAAGGCTATGGCTATGGCTACGACTACGGAGAAGGCTTCGGTTGCGGCTTCGGCTATGGCTAGGGCAAAGGCTACGGTTAAAACTCCGACGAAGACTCCGACTCCGGCTAAGCCTACGGCTACAATTCCGACTTTGACTCCGACGAAGACTCCGACTGAGGCGAAGGCTCCTGCTCCGGCGAAGGCTCCTGCTACGGTCAAAATATTTTTGCGCCAAGCGATGTGGAAAGTGGAGATGAGAAAGATTAAGCTAGACCAACCAATCAATTGAGTTTCTCGATTGGTTGGAGCAAAAATTAAGCTCACCATATAACCGACGAAGGCGGAAAAAAAACTCGAAACCACAGTTAACACCAAAGCCAACCCCAACAAAATCACCAGCCACCGCTTCGGCAATCCCGCCTTCGCCCAGGTAAACTTCACCCCCGTCAAATTCGCCCGACTAAAATTTGCCCCGCGTATATCACAACCACTGAAATCCGCCCCCGCTAAGTCCGCACCGCGAAAGTTACCACCCCGCAAGGATTCCCCCCGGAAATCCCGTCGCCCGTTTTTGTACTGTTCAATAACTGCCGCTGCCTTCATCGCCTACGAAATTGCCATACTATGCCCTCAATCTTACTACAAGTCAGAAAGCGGGTTTCTTGAGAGAATCCGATTGACACTCCCACCCCAGCGCTTCGGGATTCTTGGTTCAACGAGTCCACGTTCAAAAACCTGGCATTTTTATGGGCAATCGCCTCAGTTTCCACACCTCACGTTCTAGAATATATCTGAATTTCCCCCATAGATATCTACTACAATAGCCGAAAAACCCTATCTATCAATGGATACACCCATTAACCTTTCTTAATCTACTAAGTAATTTTCTATGGAGAGTTAAATTATGTCGTCAACTGCCTACGAAACTGATTATAATCAATGGCTAAAAGAGACGGTAAAACAGTTACAAGAGCGCAATTTTGAGCAGGTGGATTGGGATAATTTAATTGAAGAAATCGAGAGTATAAGGAAAAGTGATAGACGAGCTTTAATGAGTCTGTTAACCCGTCTTATCGAACAGCTTTTAAAGCTGGCTTATTGGCAAGAAGAAAAAAAACGGTCAGGTAATCATTGGGCGGCAGCAATAGTCAATTTTTGCGCCCAAATTCAGCATGGTTTAGAAGATAGTCCCAGCTTACGGCCAGAATTAGCGGCTATGTATGATAAAGTTTATCCAGTGGCGATTAAATCAGTTTCTCAGCTTTTTTCCCTCAATTCAGACGCTCATATATCCCTCGAACAAATATTAGATGATAATTGGTTTCCCCCGGCTGAAAAATAGTTCTTAATTAGGAGTAATACTAAATCCGTTGAGTATAGGCTAGTTATGAAAGACAAAGATATAAATTTGCTTGCGGACTTTGCCGACCATAGCCAGTTGAAGTATAGGTAATGATTCGGTAGTAGTGGCGTAGCTCTCTTGCTTACCTGGTATGAATTGTGTAAAATATTTATGAATAAAAATAATTGGAACCCGCTCAGTCTTTAAACCTCTAGCTTGCTCATGACTTTTCTGATAAATATCTTTTTCTGGCTCCTGTCTGGCTTACTCAAATATCAGTCTAGCACCGAACAAA
>NZ_JAPZQJ010000170.1:0-1459 GCF_027530405.1 Microcystis sp. LE19-41.2A
TTGTACCAAGCGATGTACTACAAGAAGGATAATGCAAGGTTTTTGAACGTCCCAATCCTATTTTCGCAGCACTAACATCGGACTTTAACAGGTCAAAAGCTTTATTTTAAAAGGGTTTTACCATTATTCAGCAAACCCTAAATAAAAGCAATCTGCTGACTACTGACTCCCCAGACTCCTGACTCCCCAGACTCCTGACTTGAAAGAGGGTGTAGGGTGTGGGGTGTGGGGTGTGGGGTGTAGGGTGTAGGGAAGGAAACCTCTTTCATCTGTGGGGGTGAAAATTTTTTCATCGGGACTGACTCCTAATCCCAGCAACAAACTTTTTCAGTAAACCCTAATTAGAGATTTTTCAGTACAAAGGCTCTAAAATGGCCAGTGCCAGTTATTGGCCAGAAGACTTGTTTTTTCGGTCTTGTGGCTTTATCATGGGTACTGTGTGGTGTGTGTGATGTGAAGGAGTAAGATGACTGCTAATAGCCAACTTATCTCCGTCAAGGCTCTACAAGCTTTGATGAAGCGAGGGTTCAAACCTTCGGTCTCTGGTAGACGGCATCAAAAATCTTGGTTAATAGCTTTAGACGGCGATACCTCAAAACGATTATTCGATATCGTTTTCTCCCTATCGGTTCTAATTTTCTTTTCGCCGCTTTATTTAATCTTAGCCTTATTGATCGCGATTAGTTCCCCCGGTCCGGTCTTCTATGTGCAGAAGCGCGTCGGTCAAAACTTCCAGCATTTCAACTGTATCAAGTTCCGTACTATGGTAATGGATGCTGATAAGGTGTTAGAGAGACTGATGGAAGACTCTCCCCAACTGCGGGCAGAATTCGAGGATAATTTCAAGCTTAAGGACGATCCTCGCATAACTTGGATTGGCAAATTTCTCCGCTTAACCAGTTTAGACGAGTTTCCCCAATTCTGGAACGTCCTGCGAGGAGATATGAGCGTCGTCGGTCCGCGGCCTTTAGTTCCCGAAGAATTGCAGAAATATGGCAATCGCATCGACAAAGTTTTAACTATTCGCCCCGGTTTGACTGGTTTATGGCAAGTTTCGGGACGTAATGACATACCCTATCCCCTGCGGGTGCAGATGGATGTGTATTACGTTAATTCGCGTAACTGGTTAACTGATATCTGGGTAATCTTCAGAACTATCGGTGTTGTGGTTTTTCCCAAAAATAACGGTGCTTACTAAAGCGGTGAATAGTAAAAAATTACTCACTGCTGTTTCAATGTAATTAATCGCTAGACTGGAGGAGAGAAGGGGAGAACTTGCTTTTTTCTCCTCTTTTTTTGAGAAATATTATGACAGTAATTAGGGTCTGCTGAAAAAGTTTTTCCTAGGGGCAGGGTGTAGGGTGTGGGGTGTGGGGTGTGGGGTTTTACCGATTTTGAGGGGGTCAATTACCTAATTTTCAGGGAAAAAGTCCCTGAATTTCCCCCTGATCACTCCCAT
>NZ_JAPZQJ010000623.1:0-14967 GCF_027530405.1 Microcystis sp. LE19-41.2A
CAAAGAAACTTTCAGGAAAAGTCTGAAAGAGACGATAGAAAATACTGTCCGTTTTCACTCAATTTTGTCCCTCAATGACTTGTGGTACTTGTTCAATATCTAAGTCTAAAGTTTGGGCAATTTGTTCTACACTTAATCCTAAAGCCAATAAACGGGGAATAGAGTTTAATTTAGCGGTTAATACTCCTTCCTCTCTGCCTTCTTCTAAAATATCTTGATAGATGACTGATTCTCTCATAATCTCACTCCGAAGGATTTTTTTAATCGTCTCTCGATTTAATACTAACCCAGCGAGAATACTGGTGGCGGCAGCGAGATTGCTTTGCACCTGTTTTTGGGAGATAGTTTCTAAAGAACGGGACACCTGACTTAACACCTGTTCGGGATCATCAGTATTGCTGAGGACGGCAAAGGGTAATAACTCATTGTTCGCTTAATTTTTTAAGGGAAGGGTTTTAAAATTGCTGTAACCTTTATCCTGTATGCTTTTTAGCGAATAAGGTAAGCGGAACATTGCCGAGACTGCGATCGCCAATTGGCTCGTTCAAACCCTAGGTATTTCTACAAAATGGAGACGCACCGGGTTGAATCTCCCTATTGGGGATTGTTTGGGACAGCAACAATCAAAATACTTCTGATTTGCGAGCGACTTAACCTGACCGGAAAGATATCTGTATAATCTAGACCAGCTGCTCTAATGCCATAATCAATTTCCACTTGGTTCAATAAATTTTGATTGAGAGGCCATTGTCTCATGTCTCCACCTAATGCGGGACCATTCACCGGATTTCTAGTGCTTGCAGCCGTATCTGAAAGCATTTGATCGTGGGTAAAAGCTAAGACTCTATCCAATAATTCATCGTTGGTATAAGTGAAAGCATGATCATCACTCATGGGATTGATCATTTGAAAAACGTCACATCCTTCGTCTAAAACCATCGCTTCTTCCGCACCGAATCCATCGCTCATAATTAAGGTAATCCCTTCTAGGGTATTGCCGATTCTTGCCGATAATCCCGAGGACGCAAAACAGATAATTCTTTGACCGGACATTCCCAAAATTCCGAAAGGATAGATGCTCTTGGGAAAGTAAATTTCTACCGTATCTCCTCCGGGGTAAGGAAAATATTCTCCTGCCCGACGCGGAGAAAAATTAACTTGTTTAAAGTTATTTCGCGTCAATTCGTCAGCGACAGCAGGATCACCCAGATTGATCTGCAGAAAACCGCCGAGAGGATTTAACTGAGTTTCTACGATAATCGGTCCGTTTAAAGCGGCACGCCTGGCATTCAAATCGCCGTAGAGTTGATATTCCCCCAAGTTAATTTTATCAATACCCTGCCTCCTAAAATTCCCCGCACAGGGAATTTGATAAGGCAGGCAAAAAATATGGCGTACATCTTGGAATCGATCGATAGCAGTAAATAGGGGAACCACATCACCTTGTTGAATAATAGTTTTTCCCCCTAGGGCAAACTCTAAAAATGGGGCGATATTATGTAAATCAGGATTGTATCCAGGTAGCGGTCTTAAAAAAGCATCATATTTGCGGGCCACCTTCGGATCGTTAATCTGTATTATATTTGCGCCTCCAGCCATAAATTTTAAATCCAAAAATTCATAACGATGGCCGAGGTGTGTAGCCATAGCATCACACCATTTGACCAAACACCGATAGATGCGCTGATTGATCGGTTCTTGATAGCCTCCGGGGAGAAACATCCCACATAATTGATTTTGCAAGGATTTTATGTAGTAATTAGGGCCAAGATAGGCAAGATGCCACGGATTCATCGTTAGATCCCCACAACCTTGGGCGCCAATAATGAGCCAATCCTGTCCTCGCTGATCGCAGAATTCTTTGAGATGTTGATAAAGTGTCCAAGTACCCGCTCTCTGCTCGTAAGCATTGGTCGTAGAGTCTAGGCCAGGAATAGCAATTTGACCAAGTCGATTATACATTATATCCGGCACTGCATGAGGATCCTGCATTCTGGGAGGAGTTATACCATCCCGTTGAATGCCGGGGCCTTTTTGATAGTCTGGAGTCACGGACACAAAGATATGCTCTTTTTCCGTGTCTAGAGTCAAAGAACCAGTATTAAAAACTCGATTTTCCACCATAACACCCCCCGCTTGTCTAGGTGTGGCAGTTGCCGCTAGACAAGCTAATTAGCCCTAGGCTATCTGTTTTTTTTAATCTCAACCTCGCTGACCTGAAGGGGAGTGGGGCTTTATATTTTTTTCCTGAATCTATCAGAAAGCCTAGCATTTATCGTATTACCATACTTAAATTATAGTTTCCCGGAGGAAGTCAACTCTCGCCTCAATCCTTAAGAAATCCTCAAGAAATCCTTTCCCCGCTCTCGTTTCTGAATTGCCAAGAATTGCGTTAGAATTAAAGAAATATTACAAGTGGTTGACAAAAATGAGTAAGCCTGATACACAAGCCATTGCCCTCCAGTTAGAAAGTAGCAATTCTAAAGATCGTCTGCTGGCCTTGGCATCCCTGCGAGAAGTGACCCCGGAGGAAGCTGTACCCTTGATCAAAAAAGTCCTTTATGATGAAATGCTGCCAGTGCGATCGATGGCTGTCTTTGCTTTGGGAGTCAAACAAACCGAGGAATGCTTTCCTATCCTAGTGGATTTGTTAGCCAATGATGCCGATTATGGCATTCGCGCCGATGCTGCCGGGGCCTTAGGTTATTTAGAAGATATTCGCGCTTTTGAACCCCTACAACGGGCTTTTTACGAAGACACGCAATGGTTAGTCCGCTTTAGTGCCGCCGTCGCTTTGGGCAATTTGGGCGATATTCGGGCTAAACAGGTGTTATTATCGGCTCTCGATAGTAACGAAGCGGTTATTCAACAGGCCGCTATTGCCGCTCTTGGGGAAATCAAAGCAGTGGAAACCGTCGAGAAGCTTTTAACCTTTGTTAACTCTGATGACTGGTTAATCCGGCAGCGATTAGCGGAAGCTTTAGGCCATCTTCCGGCGGAAAAAACGATCGCAGCCTTAAAATTTTTGGTCAAAGACGAACACCCGCAAGTGCGCGAAGCAGCCCGTTTATCCTTGCAAAAATTGGCCAACGTCTAGGTATAGGATAGAATAAATAATCTATTCTTTCAGAGCGATCAATCTTTGCCTACAGCCATTCATGGATATTCAAGAATTTATTAATCTCTGTGCGGGTAAATGGTTTTCTCAGCGTACCAGTTATCAATTAGCCGCCCAAAAAGTTGCCAATAATAAAGCAGAAATCACCATCGATTTGCTGGCTGCCGATGCTGCCGATGTGGTGCAATTATGTTTAGAAAATAACTGTCAGTCCCAGGCCAATCTAGGGGGATGGAAAGCGACTTGGGATAATTCCGTGGACTATGGACAACCGAAAAAAATCAGTTCTAGCTATTTAGTTTGGCTACCCTCAGAGAATTCTTGGCAAGGAAAATTAATCACATCGGACGGTAAATCGGCAGTGCTGGGAGAATATCATCTCAGAAGCGATCAAGCTTTAACTTTAACCATCGAGGATAATCACCATCGTATCGAGGAAAGAATCTGGTTTGCTAGTCCTAATCTGAGATTGCGTACCAGTATTATCCAGTCGGCCAATGGCGATCGCCAGACGGTTTTCTATTCGGAAATTCGCAAAATGGTTGCTTCTTAAGTAGGGTCTGCTGAAAAAGTTTGTTGGTGGGGTTAGGGTGTGGGGTGTGGGGTGTGGGGTGTAGGGTTTTACCGATTTTCATCTGGTCAATTACCTAATTTTCAGGGAAAAAGTGCCTAAATTTCCCCCCCCGATCACCCCAAGGTCTGGCACTTTTTGATGGGGAAAAAGTCTAAAATTCCTATCCAACAAGGTTTTTAGATTTATTCAGCAAACCCTAAGTAGCTGCCATCCCCAATCTCTGAGGTGGGGAAGACAGGATTAATCTTCCACCACTCCAGTCAAATCCTCCTAACGTCGGCCGCGTCTGCTGCTGCCGAAACCACTGCGACTAGGGGTACGACGGGAACCAGAGGAACCGAAACTAGGAGAACGTTTGACATTATCAGATTTACCCGAATTCTTCAGGGTACTGGAACCATAACCAGAACCACTGGGTTTGGTGGTGGTTGTGGTGCTGCGATTGGGACTAGAGGAAGTATTACTGGGATAACGACGTAAATTGCCAGTAGAACGGAGAGTTTGCCGATTTTTGACCGCCGGAGGTGGACTATTATGTTTAGTCCGGTATTGATCCACTGCCTGATTATAGGTGGAACCGTAACCACCAAAACCGGTCATTACACCCCCCGGAGTATAGAGGGGAGGAACGTAGTATTGAGGACGAAAGAGCAAACTACCCAAAGCTTGACCAGCAACAGCACCGAAAAAAGGACTCCAAAAACTCGATTCTTGCCGAATCACTACGGTTTCCTGTTGTCCGGTTTGGGGATTGTTCCGCACTTCCGTGACATTATGGACATACTCAATTTTAAAATCTTCGGTCATGTACAGGGTAGCCTGATCACCGTTGATTTCCACCGCGGTTTTTTCCCCTTTAGCGATAGCTTCATCGCTTAATCTAGCCATTTGCAGGTTAGTGGTGCGAAAGAGGGGAGAAGTCCCCCCAGGGGTGTTTAACAGCATTAAGGTATAAGTGCCATCTCCGTCATCGTAGGTAGCTTGTTGCACCTCGTAGCGACCGCTACTAACCTGATTGGATTCTTGTCTTACACTACTGTTATTAGCTGACGGTGACTGAGTTTGATTTGATGAGGAACCACAGGCCACCGTTGTGCAACAAAGGGTAAGAATTAAAAGGATTGTCGTTACTTGGCGCAGCATAAGGGCAAAATTAAGACTATAAAGGCAGTAATTCGGGGAAATTGAGTAATAGTTGCTCATTGGTCAATTCATCTCCCAATTGAGCAGGAGAAAAATGTACCTGAATCGCACGCAGCCGACCTTGGTAGTGGAGGTTAATTATTGATTTTAAACCATCTTCCAGGGCCTCTCGATCGGCTAGGCTAGTTTCTAAACCAGCACTCTCACCCTCGAATGCTATTGTGATCATAACAACTAAGTTATCGGTGACGGGTAAAGTTAAGGGTTCGTTTTCCCCCACTTGTGAAGACACCGATTCACTTAGGTATCTGGCCGCGGAATCGGTAAACAGTTCGTTAACGTAGTCTCCCGCTTCCCCCTCACTCCAAAAAATATCGCCCTCATTAGCCACAGAAAACCAATAGAGGTTCATCTGCAGCAGATTTTGACAAATTTCTACTAAACCCTCTCCCATGACCTCTAAATCCCCTTCGGAATCGATCGCTTCCCGGCCGGTACGATTAAGAATACCGATCAGCGGTGCGATTTCTTGGCCGTAGAGATGCAAAAATAAGCGACAGACCACATAGCGAGTTTTACCCGCAAATTTCTTAAAGCGATCGCCTAAAGAACTCATAATAGACCTCTGGTAAAAATCAAAAATTGTCGTTAAGGTTAGGAGTCAGGAGTCAGGAGATAGGAGTCAGGAGTCAGGAGTCAGGAGAGAGGAGATAGGAGACTTTTTTATTTATTCTCCCCACTTCCCACTCCCCACTTCCCACTTCCCACTTCCCACTTCCCACTTCCCACTTTCAAGTCAGTAGTCTTGGAGCCATAAGCTAGATCAAGGTGATAATCAAGTAAACAGGAAAAAAGCCCTCAGCTTTTATTTATTTTGCCATTTTCTAGGCTCCTATGCCTTGATGCCCTGTTAAGTAGTCGGACATAAATTCTGTTGTCTATCTTAAGAAATGTAAATTGCCGCAATTCTTCCTGATGACCGACTCCTGACTCCTGACGACCGGCTACCGACTCCTTACCCCACAGTTAACTTGACTTTTGTCCAACTACTTAACAGTCTATAATTACTTAGAATCCTTTTGGTGTGAGCAAATGGCTGTCCAACTGCAACAAGCTTTAGTGGTTGCTTCCTATATCTTGAAACAGCGTCTAGCAGGAAAAAAGCGTTTTCCCTTAGTTTTAATGCTAGAACCCCTATTTCGCTGTAATTTAGCCTGTACTGGCTGCGGTAAGATTCAACATCCCCCGGAAATCCTCCGCAATCATCTTACCCCAGCAGAATGTTTCGCAGCGGTGGAAGAATGCGGGGTTCCCGTGGTTTCCATCCCCGGGGGCGAGCCGCTTTTACACCCACAAATCGATGAAATTGTCAAGGGGTTAGTGGACAGAAAAAAATTTGTCTATCTCTGCACCAATGCTCTGTTGTTGGAAAAAAGCCTGGATAAATTTACTCCTTCACCCTATCTTACCTTTAGTGTCCATCTGGACGGTTTAAAAGCACATCACGATCGCTGTGTGGATCGAGAGGGAGTATTCGATAAGGCAGTACAAGGGATTAAAGCGGCGAAAGCGAGAGGTTTTCGGGTTACTACTAATACCACGGTTTTTGAAGGCACAGAACCGCAAGAAATGCAGGAATTTTTCGATTTTCTCGCTACTTTGGGTATCGATGGTATGATGATTTCCCCCGGTTATAGTTATGAGTGGGCCCCGGATCAAGATAGTTTCTTAAAACGGGAGCAAACCAGAGCTTTATTCCGAGAAATTCTCTCACCCTGGAAATCAGGTCAGAAAAAGTGGAATTTTAACCATAATCCTCTCTTTCTCGATTTTCTCATCGGTGAACAGGACTATGAATGCACTCCTTGGGGTAGTCCTAGTTATAGTCTTTTAGGATGGCAAAAACCCTGTTATCTGCTCAACGAAGGACATTACAAAAGCTTTCGGGAACTTTTAGCAGAAACCAATTGGGATAACTACGGTCGGGCCAGTGGCAATCCGCAATGTGCCGATTGTATGGTACATTGCGGCTATGAACCGACCGCAGCCATGGCAGCTTTTAAACCGGCTAATATGAGACGTGCCATGCAGAGTTTAATCGGAGTCTAATCTAGGGTCTGCTGAATAAATCTAAAAACCTTGTTGGGTAAAAATTTTAGACTTTTTTCCCATCAAAAAGTGCCAGACCTTGGGGTGATCGGGGGGGAAATTTAGGCACTTTTTCCCTGAAAATTAATTAGGTAATTGACCCCCTGAAAATGGGTAAAACCCTACACCCCACACCCCACACCCCACACCCTACCCCCAGGAAAAACTTTTTGCCGCAGACCCTAATCTAAACTGATTCTAACCAGACGGCGGGGACTTGACTAGGGCGATCGGGTAATTGCATCCATCCCATTTCGCACAGACGAATTACCGAACTTAATTTTTCTACCAAAGCGGGATCAAAACGAATCCCGCTATAATTTTGACAGCGCTCTAGGGCCTCTCCTAAATCTAGAGCTAGTCGGTCGCCTCGCGGTTGAGTTAATTCCTGAAAATAGGCTGATAATCCTAAAATTCTCGACTCTAGGCTGATTTCTTCCCCTTTTAAGCCGTTGGGAACACCGCTACCATCCCAGTATTCAAACTCATGGTAAATAATCTGTTGAATTGGAGCTAATTCGGGCATAGTGGCGAGTAATTGTGCGCCTAACACCGATCGATCTCGCCAAAATAACGCATTTGCTCCCTCTAACTGACTGGCACGCTGTCTAAAAACTTCGATCGGAGCCTCCGCTAGACCGATGCGGTATAATAAACCAGCTAATCGTAAGCGTCGCAATCTCAGGGTGGGTAAATCGAGCAATTGTCCCAACATTTCCGCTAAAGCGGCCACCTGTAGGGAAGCAAGGGGATTATCAATATCTCTTTCATCGACCTTTTGAGCCATTCTTAGAAAAGCTTGCAGTTTATTAGCGGCTAAATTTTTATTTAAACGGGATGCTTGTCCTTCTAAGTCGCTTAATTCTCGTGCTTGTCTGCTGACGGTGACTAACTGCTGTTGACTGGTTTGCAGATAGGTGACAATGCGAGAGACTACTCCGGTTAAATCCGTGGGAATGGGATTAATATTTTGACTAATTTCCTGCTGTTGTCTGCTTAAATCGGCCGCTAGACTGGGATTATAAGGATGCAGACGCTCAATTAAGATCCTAGCGGCTTTTTCGACTAAATCGCGATCGAATGTCCATAAACCGTAGAATTTTCGCTCCGTGTCTATTTGGGGTTGACTATCGGACCGGTATTCTTCTGGGGATAACTCATGACAGAGTACCATGGAGGCGTAATCGGGGGAAAGAATGATTAAATTCCACTCATTCACCAAACTATCGCTATTATCTAAGTTTACTAGCGAAACATTCTCTAAACTGCCGGTTTTATGCTCAGAAAAACCACTATCGGCCACGGCAGCGATCGCAATATGACGAGAAGAGCGAGCGATATCTAAATAGCGCTCAGCTTCCTGTAAATACCATTTTCCCTGTTGAAAGGTGACTAAAACCAGTGGTTTATTTGTACTGTCTGGGCTGCTAGTTTGCAAGATATGATCTTCAAGAGCATGACAGAGAGCCACAAGGGTATTCTTAAAATAGACCCCGTAACTGCTGGGTAATCGTCCCGATGAAGCTCTTTTTAACTGTTGTAAGCTGGATTCTACGGTCATAAGTCGCAAGATTAGGGGTTGAGTGTGGGGAAAGGGGAGAGGAGAGAATAAATAAAAGCCATCTCCTGTCTCCTGTCTCCTGACGACCGGCTCCTGACTGCCTCAAAGGGGTTTATTCTACCACCCAGGGAGTGATTGCGGGAGTCCAATTAGCTAATTCCGCATCGCTAAACCAGAGACTAACTTCATCTTTGGCGGTATCTGGACCATCGGACCCATGGATAAGATTGCGTCCGACACTAATGCCAAAATCACCGCGAATCGTACCAGGTTCAGCATTGAGGGGATTAGTGGCGCCAATAATTTTTCTAGCGGAGGCAATTACTCCTTCTCCTTCCCAAACCATGGCCACCACGGGGGAGGAGGTAATAAAATCGACTAAAGAACGGAAAAAGGGTCTTTCCTTATGAACAGCGTAGTGTTTTTCCGCTAATTCGCTAGAAACCTGCATCATTTTCAACCCAACCAGCGTAAAACCTTTAGTTTCAAAGCGTTGAATAATTTCCCCCACCAGATTGCGCTGCACACCGTCGGGTTTAATCATTAAGAAAGTGCGTTCCATACTGCCTCTTAAAATTTAGTCATCGAAAAATTGCGTCCGAAACCCAGATTAACCCGGAATGGCATCCTAGAGAATGGCCGCATTTTCGCTTAAATTGCTGAGTTAGCTTGCTGTCCGATTTAGCTAGGGTTTGCGGCAAAAAGTTTTTCGTGGGGGCAGGGTGTGAGGTGTGGGGTGTGGGGTGTGGGGTTTTACCGATTTTGAGGTAGTCAGTTACCTAATTTTCAGGGAAAAAGTCCAGGGATTTTACCCCGGATCACTCCAATGGTCAACACTTTTTGAGGGAAAAAAGTCTAAAAGCCTTATCTAACAAGGTTTTTAGATTTATTCAGCAAACCCTACCTAATTTTTAGGAAAAAATTACCTGAATTTTACCCCCGCTTACTCCCATATCTGGTACTTTTTGATTTCCAAAAAGTCTAAATTTTAGATTTATTCAGCCTGCTCTAAGCTAGGCTTGGCTTCAGGCAAAAATCAAGTGCAGACTCATAGTAAGTTTGCACTGATATTATCGCAATATTCTGTTTTACCGGTGGCTTTATCGACTGTGATCGCGCACGGGGATCGGGATTAGTTCGGGTTCGGGTTCGGGTTCCGGACCAAAAACACTCTCGATTAGTTTGCGCGCCCATTCTCTCAACTTGTCTATCACTTCATCTAAATAGTCCATTGACCAAATGGCTCCTTTGAGATACTAGCTATGAGTTTTCGTCGATTGATCCCCGCAACAGCTTGATTCTAGAGAATTTTAACTAATTTTCATCGTTTGGCTGTTAAATCTGACGAGCGGGGGAATCTATATCTTGTATTTATATTAAGCTTAACATAACTTTTTAGTCTGAGTATATATTCTTGGCAATTCTTTTTTAAGATATTGTTAATAAATTCCGGCGTAGGCGATCGAGGGCGGTATAAGCACTAATCTGGCGAATAGTCAAGCGATCTCGATTTTCTCCGAAACGATGCTCTGATACGGTGACATTTCCGTCAGGACTGGCTAAACCGATATAAACTAGGCCCACGGGTTTTGTCTCACTGCCTCCTCCTGGTCCGGCAATACCCGTGATACTGATCCCCCAATCCGTAGCGAGGCGTTTTTGCACCCCTAGCGCCATCTGTTGGGCAATAATGGCACTGACAGCCCCGAAATTAGTTAAATCCCCTTCATTTACGTCTAAGAGGGCAACTTTTACCCGATTATCGTAGGAAATAACCCCACCCCCAAAATAATCGGAACTGCCGGCGATTTGGGTGATAATTTCCCCTAATCCCCCTCCAGTACAGGATTCTGCCACACTCAAAGTTTGTTTTTGCCGCCGCAAAAGTTCCCCCACCACCGCAGGTAAAGTATCATCATCAGCCCCAAAATAAGCTAATCCGGCGATTTCCTTAATTTCCGTCGCTACCGGTTCAATTACCTGCAAAGCAGCCTGTAAAGAAGGGGCTTTCGTCGCAATTCGCAAACGCACTTCGCCTAAACCAGCATAGGGGGCAACGGTGGGATTAGTCAGATCAAATAAATGGACAACTTTTTCCGCTAAAGCTGACTCACCGATACCGCGAAATTTCAGAGAACGACTATAAATCCTCTCTTTGCCCCATCCTTGACTTTCTAGGTAGGGAATGGCCGTTTCTACCCACATTCTCTTCATTTCTGAGGGTACTCCGGGGAAAGTGAGAATAGTTACGTTAGTCTCTGGTTGCCAGATCATGCCGGGGGCGGTTCCGGTCGGATTTGGCAAAAAATCGGCTCCCACAGGTATTAAAGCCTGTTTACTGTTACTAGGAGGCATTTCTCGCCCTAAACTCGTAAATTTAGCCTCGATTTCCGCTAAAATCTCTTTATCTTCTCTGAGGGGCGTTTGGAAAAAATCGGCGATTGTTTCTGTGGTTAAATCGTCGGGAGTCGGTCCCAGTCCCCCGGTAAAAATTAAAATTGAGGAACGTTCTCGGGCAATAGCGATCGCTTTTTTCAGTCTTTCTACATTATCCCCCACCACCGTTTGATAATAATGGGGAATGCCTAATTTTGCCAATTCTAGGGCTAAATATTGGGCGTTAGTATTAACTATATCCCCTAATAATAATTCCGTTCCTACACAAATAATTTCAGCGGCCATAATTTTTGACAATTAGCTTAAGATTTTCAATTTTGATCATTAACTGATCTCCTGTCACCATCGTTCGATCGGGTTTCGGTAACGATGGTACTGGAAGTTAACCCTACCAGTGCGCTCCAGTATTATACCAGTAAGCTATCAACAATCAAAGTCTTGTATATTAGACCTCTTGTAAAAATCAAAAATTGTTGTTAGGGTTAGGAGTCAGTAGCCGGTCGTCAGGAGTCAGGAGAATTAAGAATGAATAATAATCAATTAAACGGTCTATTTACAGATTTTATGTAATTTAATCCTTGTTTTTGCCGTTTTTGAAGCCTCAAAAATTAATTATGCAAGAGGTTTATTAAATGCCACTTTTAATAACCAGATTTAGTATCACTACCTATGAGCAAACGTAAAATCAGCCTACCATTCCTCTACATAACAATAATTGATCATAATCAAGCATAACAAAGTATTGCCGAGCATCACCTCTTCCTTACTGCCATGACAAACCACACCAAAATCATCTAAAATTAAAATGTCCACTAAATAATAAAATTCTATGACTCGCTGGTTTAATATTGCCGGTCCCTGTTCCAACGATATCCACTATATGCTCTCTCCCACAGTACGATTACTAGATTTAGAGGAGCTAATTCAACAACGTAGTTACTTTGTCCTACACGCACCACGACAAACAGGGAAAACCACCGCTATGTTAGCCCTAGCAAAACAACTTACCGATACTGGAAATTATGCCGCAGTCATGGTATCAGTGGAAGTAGGAAGTGCATTTAATCATGATCCTAGTGCCGCAGAATTGGCAATTTTAGGGGCATGGTATGATACAATAAATATCCGTTTACCTAAAGAATTACAACCAGCTGCTAAACAATGGCAACAGGAACAACTAGGAAGCAGAATTAAGGCTTTTTTATCAGATTGGGCAAAAGCTATCAATCGTCCCATAGTATTATTTATAGATGAAATTGACTCTTTACAAGACCAAACATTAATATCAGTTTTACGACAGTTAAGAGATGGTTTTCCTAACCGTCCTGAAAATTTTCCCTCATCAGTAGGATTAATTGGTTTACGAGATGTGAGAGATTATAAAGTAGCATCGGGAGGTAGTGACAGATTAAAGACATCTAGTCCTTTTAATATCAAAGTGGCTTCTCTGACTATGCGAAATTTTAATCTTGCAGAAGTGGGAGAATTATATCAACAGCATACAGCAGCAACAGGACAAATTTTCACACCTGAAGCAATAGAAACAGCATTTTATTTAACTCAAGGACAACCTTGGTTAGTCAATGCTTTAGCTAAAGAAATTGTCGAAAAAATGGTGAAAGATAGAAGTATTAATATTACTAAAGAACACATTTTAACAGCCAAAGAAATATTAATTGCTCGTCAGGATACTCACTTGGATAGTTTAGCGGAAAGATTAAGAGAACCAAGAATTCAAGCCATTATTGAACCGATGTTAGCAGGTTTAGAATTAGGGAATATACCTAATGATGATATTCAATTTGTCATTGATTTAGGATTATGTAAAATGCACCCCTATGGAGGTTTAACTATTGCTAATCCCATTTATCGGGAAGTGTTACCCCGGGTGTTAACAGTGACACCAATGGCTTCTTTACCGATGATTGCACCCACTTGGTTAAATTCAGAAGGTGAATTAAATATAGATGCTTTATTAACAGCATTTCTCAAATTTTGGCGACAACAGGTCGAACCATTATTAGGTAGCACTGGTTATCATGAAATCGCTCCACATATAGTATTAATGGCTTTTTTACATCGTGTGGTTAATGGTGGGGGAGTTTTAGAAAGGGAATATGCAATTGGTAGCGATAGAATGGATTTATGTTTGCAGTATAAAGATGTAATTTTAGGGATTGAATTAAAAGTATGGCGTGATAAAAAACGCGATCCTCAAGCTGATGGAATTGAACAATTAGAATTTTATTTAGCACGTTTAGGGTTAGATTTTGGTTGGTTATTTATCTTTGATAGGCGGAAAAATGCCTTACCAATGGAAGAGAGGTTATCCACTGAAGTTGTGGTGACGGAAAATCAATATAGAATTACTGTAATTAGAGCTTGAGTGTTTTAAATGAAGTATTTTTGCAAACAATGCTTTTTTCAAAGATATTTAACGGTGAATTTATAAGGTACGTTGCATTTAATTAACACACCCTACAGAATTGGCTGCTTAATTTTTATTTCAGCTATTCATAAACTTTACTTCTATGGGCGATAAAAATTATCGTTACCAGTTTTAAATCATCATTAATTTCATAAATAACTCTATAGTCACCTACTCGATAACGATAATAACCTGATAACTCACCTTTGAGAGATTTTATATTAGGATGATTACGAGGATTAATTTTTAAACGTTCAAAACATCTATCTAACTTTTTTTGTAAAGTAGCAGAAGCAGATTCAAAAAACTCCCCTGCATCAATACTAATAACAACAGTATAATTAATATTTTCGTTTAAGTTTGTCAACAGTAATCACCTTTCCTTGTTTTACATTTTCTCTAGCATGATCAAAATTTTCTTTAAATCCTACAATCTCTAATAACTCTTGAGTAGCATCATCTTCTCTTGTTGCCAAATATGCTAAAAAATCAACTGCTACGAGTAATTTTTCTGGTGACAGTTGTTCAACATATTTTTGGATTTGTTCACGAAGTTCTAACGTATTCATAGATTATTTTGGTTATTTACCCAATTTGATTATATCTGATTCTGAGAAAATTTAGATCCGCGACTTCTGTTATTAATCTTCTCATGTAATAGATAATTTGTAGGGTGTGTTAGCGACAGCGTAACGCACCTCATATTTGCTCAATAATTTATTTTATTATGTTTTTTAAAATTTCCTTCAATAATAATGGTGCGTTACGTCGCGTATTTAATCTATTTGTATATAGCGTTTCCCAATCTCATGAGGTACACCAAAATCTTAACTCCTGACTCCTGACTCCTCAAAACCTAAGACTCTGTACCTCACAACTATGGGAATTGCTATATTTTATAATCTTTTTGCGCTCCTAACGCACCCTACAAACTGTAATCTTTACAGGTTACAATCTACAAGTCTCGATGCGACAAAAAATACTACTATCTTCCACAGGCACCCCCAGACTGGTGCTTGTTCCCTCCAACCAGCGATGATCATTCCACCAACCCATACCCCAAACTGGGAGGTGTCCTTTAGCTGCTTTTATATCAAAAGTAATATCTTTGTAGTACAACCAGCTTCCTCCTTTTCTCCATCCTACCTTGTCCCCGAACTTCTCCCCGATGTCTGAGTTATATTTTCTTGTTCCACCTAAACCCTGATAAATCGTTTTTTGTACATAAAAGGCCAATTCAAGTCTGAATTGCATCACTGTCTGATCTACCTTTATAGAATACCTCATTCGGGGTACGATAGTCAAGACATTTTCGAGGACGATTGTTAATCAAGTTTACGGCTCTTTCCACCTCCTCTGGCTTAAGGATTTTAAAATTCGTTCCCTTGGGGAAAAATTGTCTTAACAGTCCATTGGTATGCTCGTTTAATCCCCTCTCCCACGAATGATAAGGAGTAGCAAAATAAAAATCTGCTCCTAGTTTCTGACTCAACTCTTGATGTCCACAAAATTCTTTGCCGTTGTCACAAGTAAAGGTTTTTCTTTTGTCAGGGTGAATCTCTTGAAAAAGTTTTTCTGTGACTCTATTGATTTCCGAT
>NZ_JAPZQJ010000534.1:0-3370 GCF_027530405.1 Microcystis sp. LE19-41.2A
CAAGTAGCAATCCCTTTGCTATAATAGTCATGGCACACCTGAAAACAAAAGCGACTACTGGGAAGCTGCCACAACGGGAACAGTGGAAGTGGAAGTTAATCAGGGGATTATATGAAAAGGAGTTCGAGAGAGAACAGATAATTAAACTGTTTGAAATCATCGACAATATGATGACTTTATCCCCTGAATTGCAGTCAAGCTTAGAGAGTAAAATCAAACAATTTGAGGAGGAAAGAACCATGCCTTTAATGAGTAATATGGAGTTACGAGGAATCGAACAGGGTAAGGAAATTGGTAAGAAAATTGGCAAGGAAATTGGCAAGGAAATTGGCAAGGAAATTGGCAAGGAAATTGGCGCGTTAGAAAAAAGCCGCGATGACATCAAAACAGTTTTAACTGTGCGTTTTGGACAGATTTCTTCAGAAATTGAAGAGATAATCGGCAAAATCACTAACCCTACTATCTTAGAAGAGCTACTAAAATTAGCAGCCACTGCTAATTCTCTCGCAGAATTTAAGCAGTCTTTCGCAAGAATCCAATCCTAGAACTTCTTTAGAAAACGGGTTTCTGCAAACGCCTATTTAGAAACCCGTTTTCTTGTTGTAATATTAATTTCTGTTACAGAGGTCTTGACAAATTGGGTATTTTTTGCATAAAATAGCACCAGTCATCCTTTGCAGTTAACGTCATGACTTCTACCCTGTTGCCGCTTCTTCCTGCTGTTTACGATATTTTGTTCGATTTCGCTCAATCTGATGGGTTTTGGGCAAATTTAGAAACTGCTTTTGGCACAAACTATGATGTGGTTAAAGCGACGCAATTACGACAGCAGTGGCAAAGTCGAGATTTTAGTCAACTTCCCCCTATTACAGTTAAAAACCTTGGCAATTCAGGGATTTTCGGCGCATATTCCAGCAGTATTAATAAGATTTATATTTCTCAAGCGCTGATTGATTCGGGGGACGCTACCACCCTCAAAGCGGTGTTATTAGAAGAAATTGGGCATTTTATCGACGCGCAAATCAACAGCAGCGATACGCCGGGGGATGAGGGGCAGTTATTTTCGGCGCTGGTGCGGGGAGAAAGCCTGACGGAGGCGGAAATCGCGGCGATACGAGAGGAAAATGACGCGGCGACTATTACCGTTGATGGGCAAGCGATTAGTGTGGAAATGGCATTTAGTGCCGCTACTAATTTTACTGTGGGGAGTGGTCCCCGTTCTGTGACGGTAGGGGACTTCAACGGCGACGGCAAATCCGATTTGGCTGTGGCGAACCGTGGTGGCAACAACGTCTCAGTGCTATTGGGAACCGGCACGGGCAGTTTTGGCACTGCCACCAACTTTTCCGTGGGGGCTGGTCCCCTTTCCGTGACGGTAGGGGACTTCAACCGCGACGGCAAATCCGATTTGGCTGTGGCGAACCGTTTCACCAACAACGTCTCAGTCCTCCTCAATACCACCCCCAAAATCACCATCGCCCCCGGCACCAACCCCGTAGAAGGGGGAACCGTCGGCAACTTTATCATCACCCTAGACACCCCCGCGCCCACGGGTGGGATAGTGGTCAACTTCAACACCACCGGCACTACCGCCACCATTCTCGCCGACTATTCCCTCACTGCTGGCACAAATATCACCGCAGTAACCGCCAACACCTTCACCATCGCCGCCGGAGCCACCACCGCTACCCTCAACGTGGTCGCCGTATCCGATGCGGTAAGTGACCCCAACGAAACCGTCAAAGTCAACCTGACATCGGGGGGAGACTACATCCTTGGTGCCAACTCTAGCGCCAGCTTTAACAGTGCTATTAACTTTTCCGTGGGGAGTAATCCCCTTTCCGTGACGGTAGGGGACTTCAACGGCGACGGCAAATTGGACTTGGCTACGGCGAACTATAACGGCAATAACGTCTCAGTGCTATTAGGAACCGGCACGGGTAGTTTTGGCACGCCCACTAACTTTTCCGTGGGGAATCGTCCCCGTTCCGTGACGGTAGGGGACTTCAACGGCGACGGCAAATCCGATTTAGCTGTAGCGAACGTTAACAGCAACAACGTCTCAGTCCTCCTCAATGCCGACCCCACCGCCACCGTCACCATTACCGACCCCTCTATTTCTCTTACTATCAACGATGTTACTGTTACCGAAGGCAATAGCGGCACCACTAACGCGGTCTTTACCGTGAGCCTTTCTAGTGCCGCTAGTACCGTTGTGAGCGTCGATTATGCCACCGCCAACGGTACAGCCACCGCCGGAACCGATTACACCGCTATTCCTACCACCACCTTAACCTTCAATCCGGGAGAAACTTCTAAAACGATTACAGTTCCAGTCAATGGCGATAACCAAGTTGAACTCAATGAGACATTTTTCCTCAATCTCAGCAATTTACAAACCAATGGCAGCAATGTTACCTTAGCTGATAATCAGGGACAGGGAACGATTAATAACGATGACAGTGCATCTATTGCGATTAGTGATGTCACAATTACCGAAGGAAATAGTGGGACAACTAATGCAGTATTTACTGTCACTCTTTCTAATGCAGTTGATACAGCAGTAACGGTTAATTACGCCACAGCCAATGGAACCGCTACCACAACAGATAATGATTATATAGGGATTGCTACTACTCCCTTAACCTTCAATGCTGGTGAGACTTCTAAGACGATTACTGTAGCTGTCAATGGCGATAACCAAGTTGAAAGTAACGAGACTTTCTTCGTTAATCTCAGTAATTTACAAGCCAATGGTCGTAACGTTACCATAACCGATAATCAGGGACAGGGAACGATTACTGATGATGATGTCATACTTCCTAGTATTACTCTTGCGGTTTCTCCTAGTAGTGTTACTGAAGACGGGACAACAAATCTGGTTTATACTTTCACCCGTAGCGGAGTAACAAGTAATGCTTTAACAGTCAATTACACCCTCGGAGGGACAGCGACTTTAAATACCGACTACACTCGTACAGGGACTACCAATACAGTCACCTTTGTTGCTGGTTCATCCACTGCTACTGTAACAGTTGACCCCACTGCTGATACAACAGTAGAAAGTGATGAAACGGTCGTCTTAACTCTCGCTTCAGGGACTGGTTATACAATAGGTACATCAACCCCAGTGACGGGGACAATTACCAATGACGACTTTCCCCAACTCTCCATCAATAATATTACCGTGGTCGAAGGCTTAGATAATAATGCCATCCTCACCGTCACGGTTGATAATCCCAATCCGCAACCAATTACCTTCAACTATACCACTGCACCCATTAACGCTACCGCCAATGTAGATTACACTAGCAAAACCGGAACTATCACCATTGCACCTAATACTTCCACCGCTACTATTAGCATTCCC
>NZ_JAPZQJ010000482.1:0-3980 GCF_027530405.1 Microcystis sp. LE19-41.2A
ACGTTCAAAAACCTTGCATTATCCTTCTTGTAGTACATCGCTTGGTACAAAAAACAAGGGCAACAAAGCCTAAAACGACCGACTCCTGACGACCGGCTACTGACTCCTACCCCCAGGAAAAACTTTTTCAGCAGACCCTAAATAATACCTTTCGACAAAGGATTTCTCGGCTGGTGAGAGAGAGTCTATCTTTCTCTAAAAAAATGGAGAATCACGTTGGGGAACCCTTTGGTATTTTATTCATGACTACAATGCCCAATTAGCAAAGGTTTGAGCTATCACCACTACAATAAAATCACTACCCAAATTTCATTCCTCTACGCAGAATTCACACCACCTCAAGTTCAATGCCAGACCAGAAGCTCATCAGAGCAACTTGATTCGCAATTGGCAGCCCACCACATCCGCCTTCCCATACCTAGTCGGCAATAACGGGTACGGTAGGGATCGAACCTACAACCGTCCGCTTAGAAGGCGGATGCTCTATCCATTGAGCTACGTACCCAAGAAAGCACAATTATAGATTATAGCTCCAACAGTGACAAGTGGTAGGACTAATTTTCGCCGTTGCCCCTCTTTGCCACTGTCCAAGCTTAATGATGGTGGTGATGTCCGTGGTGATGATGGTGATCGGAATGAATGTGAGGAATTGTTACAGAACTATTGACAGATAAAGCCTCTTGTGATAGTAAAGCTTCGATATGTTCCTCGGCCCAATCGGCGACCATCTGGCAAAATTCGGGGTTATCGTTGACACAGGCCATCTGCACATAATTAACCTGGTTGTGTTTGCGGCGTAAAGCTTCGATAATATGCTCCACATCCAGCAAAGTTTCGTGATTTTCCGTAGCAAAGCCAATTGGCATGAAAATTAAAGCTTTGGCCCCCAATTCGATTAAATTCTTCGCCGCTAACTCTGCATTCGGTTGCGTCCATTTAATTAAAGGGGTTTGGTGATTTAACCAACCCACAGAAATCAAGGGATAACGATAGATTAATTTTTCCCGGACTAACTCGTATAAAGCTTGACTTTCATCGATTCCCGACGTAAATCCCTTAGCTTCGTGGGGACAACCGTGATTCATTAAAATAATGCCAATTTGCGAGGGAAGACAGCTACTAGCTACCTCGGCCGCGATTTTTTCCTCCACTAACCGCGCCATTAGCTCTATGTAAGCGGGTTGGTTATAAAACGAGGGAATATAGCGCAATCCTTTGACCCAATGTTCCCCCGTTTGTCCCTGAGCTAAAGCTTTGTTAACTTGTTCGATCGCAATGCCACTGGTAAAGATAGAATCAACAACGAGGAGAGGATAGATCAAAATTTTCTCGAATCCCCGTTCGCGGATTTCCGTTAACACCTGTGCCGGTAAAAAAGGCGCGCAGAAGTTAAACGCTTTGAATACCTCCACCCGATTACCCCATTTTGCCTGTAAATTGCGCTCGATTTCCTGTCTTTGATGCTCGAAAATGTGGTTATGGGGCGAAATAAAGTGATTATGCTGGTGCTGCCATTCGTGTAGGTCAAATAGGGCCAATAATTTCGCTAGGGGAGGATAAACCCAAGTCGGTACAGGAGCGAACTTAGCCGTCAGCAAATTTAAGGCCTGTTCATTATAGTTGGCAAAGTCCTCATAACTCTCCACTTCCCCGTATCCCATCAATAATACCGCCACTCGATCGCTGTGGTTGTGGGTAGCGGCTAACTGTTGTTGATCTGAAATGGCAACCACGTTTTTAACCCCGATTTTCTAAGTGAAAAACGCTATATCACTGGGATAGTAGCACTTTTCTATCCTATCCCCTCGCACGGGATAGACCGCTAAAAATTTATAACCTCTACAGAATCATACAGATTGCTTATCATCTTCATTAACAAAACGATATGTAAAGAAACTTTAAATAATGTTAAGATCGTTGCAGTCCCACCTATGAGAGATATGACAGCAGGCGTGTTTGGTAGCTTACCTTTTCCCAATCAGAGCGGCGATCAACTCATCAGTAAGGCGGTGAGTGCTGCGATCGCTGCATTATTCAAACGGACAGGCAAGCTGAAAGCCACTGTCCGCGCCGAACCCGTGGCCAAATTACTGCAAGGCAGTATCGACGGTTTTGACTTTATCGGTCAGTCGATGCTGATGTACAATGGCCTACGCATCGAAGCCATGGAATTGTATGTACAAGCGGTGGCGATCGATTTTAGTGCCATTTTTACCGGACAGGTAAAACTCCGTCAACCGACGCGGGCCACTTTGCGGGTAGTTTTAACGGAAGAAGACTTAACCACCTCTTTTAATACACCTTTTATTGTCGAAAAACTGCAAAGATTAGAGTACGAAGGTAAATCAATTCACTGTCAGAATACGGAATTAATTCTCAATGACGATAAAACTTTAACTCTGAAAAGTCTCATCAAATTGGGAGAAGAAGAGCCAATTCTTCTAGAAATGACCACTGCTGTGGTTGTGGAAGAACGGCGAAAAATTCAATTTGTTGAGGTGGTTTATCAAGGGGACGAAAGATCGAAAGCTTTAGGAGAAGCTTTAATCAGCCATGTTAACAACCTCATGGATTTAGATAAATTTGCTCTCGATGGTACTCAATTAAGGGTCGATCGACTACGTTTAAAAGATAAACAGATCATCTTTTATGGTATCGCCGATATCGAGCGTTTTCCCCAAAGAAAATAGGCAATCATCAACGGGTCTAAAAATATCAAGAGTTTTACAGACTTTACCCTAAAAATGAAGTATAACCTAATTTGGTATTGACTCCTGAATCCTGACTCCTGAATCCCCAAAACGAAAACCTCGTATCTCACCATTGAGATAACTACTGTGGCTTTTAATCGTGCTTGTGGCTACAGGGAGGCACAGGATCGTAACCTCCGGGGTGAAAGGGATGACAACGGAGAATACGCTTAATTGCTAACCAAGAACCCCGCAGCACACCAAAGCGATCAATCGCTTCCATGGCATACTGGGAACAGGTGGGTTGAAAACGACAGGAAGGGGGAAATAGCGGCGAAATAAACCGTCTATATCCCTCAATTAAGCCAATAAAAATTCCTTTCATCAATGTCACCTCGATCGCCTAAACTAAATAGATAGTCAATTTTCGCTTTTGCCACGTGGAACTATCCCACTCTCTCCTATTTTCGATCGGTTTAGTCGCCTGTTACCTAGCTGTTCTGATTCTGATCGCTGAAAAATTAAAAAGTCTTTTCAGTACCGATGGCGAAATTACCCGCAAAGTTGTCCACATTGGCACAGGAAACGTCATCCTTTTTGCTTGGTGGTTAAATATCCCCGCTTGGGTGGGAATAAGTGCGGCCATCCTAGCGGCAATTATTGCTATCCTATCCTATTTTTTCCCCATTTTACCCAGTCTTAATAGTGTTGGCCGCCGCAGTTGGGGAACTTTTTTTTATGCTGTTAGTATCGGTGTTCTCGTGGCTTATTTTTGGCCAATTTCTCACCCCGAATATGCGGCAATGGGTATTTTAATTATGGCTTTAGGAGACGGATTAGCAGCCCTAGTGGGACAAAATTTTGGTCAACATCCCTACAAAATTTTCGGCAGTGGCAAAAGTCTGGAAGGTTCCCTGACTATGTTAGGAGTCAGCTTTCTAGTCAGCTTGATTATTTTATCTTTTGTTAATGGCATTAATCCGCCAATTATTCTAGTATCTTTATTAACAGCGATCGGAGCCACTATTCTAGAAACTTTCTCGAAACTAGGTATAGATAATCTCACTGTACCCGTTGGTAGTGCCGCAATTGCCTATTTTCTTACCCAAATTTTCATCTCAAGCTAGGCTATCTCAGCTTATTCACAAGGGCCGAATCTAAAACCTCATTGGTTAAGCTAAGTAGGGAGGCACAATTATTTGTTAGGATGGGTTAGTGGTAGCGTAACATGAGCGGGTGTTGGGTTTCATGCTTCAACCCAACCTACGTTCTATGTTAGCAATCAGCTTT
>NZ_JAPZQJ010000037.1:0-3647 GCF_027530405.1 Microcystis sp. LE19-41.2A
CCCCACTTCCCCACACCCCCAACCCCATCAACTGTGGTAAAATGCCCTATGGCTCAAAACATTAGAGATAGAAGCACTCCACCATGATTCGAGATATCTTCATGCCCGCGCTCAGTTCCACCATGACCGAAGGAAAAATAGTTTCTTGGGTGAAGTCCCCCGGGGAAAAAGTCAGCAAAGGGGAAACGGTGTTAGTGGTCGAATCCGACAAAGCCGACATGGACGTAGAATCGTTTTATGATGGCTATCTCGCTGTAATTTTAGTCGAAGCCGGCCAGGAAGCACCCGTGGGGGAAGCGATCGCCTATATCGCCGAAACTGAAGCGGAAATTGAACTGGCCAAAGCTCAGGGAAAAACCGCCACAGCTGCCCCTAGCAAGCCCGTAGAGACCCCAGAAATCGCTCCGCCTCCCGTTTCGATACCCGTCGCCGCCGTTAAAGATAATGGCCGTTTAGTCGCCTCTCCCAGGGCCAAAAAACTGGCTAAAGAATTAAAGGTAGATCTGAAAACCCTAGTGGGTAGCGGTCCCCACGGACGAATTACCGCCGAAGACGTAGAAAAAGCGACAGGAAAAGTCAGCACCGCCCCCGCTCCCGTCATTACTCCCCCGCAACCCGTCAGCGTGCCTGTAGCGGCTCCTAAAGCCCCGATTCCGGCCAGCGCCCCGGTCGGTCGGACTGTTCCCCTCACCACTCTGCAAAAAGCCGTCGCCCAGAATATGTCGGTTAGCCTACAGGTTCCCACCTTCCAAGTGGGCTACACTATCACCACTGACCCACTGGATCAACTCTATCAACAGCTAAAATCCAAGGGTGTCACCATGACGGCCCTGTTAGCAAAAGCGGTAGCCAACACCCTCGCTAAACATCCTATAGTTAATGCCAGCTATAGCGACGCAGGAATCCAATACCACGGGGCGATTAACGTGTCCGTAGCCGTAGCTATGCCTGGTGGTGGCTTAATTACGCCGGTTTTGCGCTCTGCTGACCAGATGGATATCTATTCCCTCTCCCGCAGTTGGAAAGATTTAGTCGATCGCGCCCGCAGTAAACAACTGCAACCGGAAGAATATAATAGCGGTACTTTTACCATTTCTAATCTGGGAATGTTCGGAGTCGATCGCTTTACCGCTATCTTACCCCCCAACCAAGGTGCGATCCTAGCCGTGGGTGCTTCCCGTCCCCAAATCGTCGTCAATAAAGATGGTTTATTCGGAGTGCAAAAACAGATGACGGTTAATCTCACCAGTGACCACCGAGTCATCTACGGGGCCGATGCAGCCTCCTTCCTGCAAGACTTAGCTAAACTGATCGAAACTGAGGTGCAGTCCTTAACTATGTAATCAGAATCTAGACAGCAGGAGCCAAGGGAGTTTCTCTCTAGCTCCTGCTTTGTTGTTACTAAAAAAATGTAAAGAATTAGCTAAAATGGGTTTAACCCTATCTATCACCCGAAACTATCGCCCAAACAAGGCCAAAAAAAGTGTTAATCTCAGGGAACTTTAAGATCTAAGCCAATATCGGTAAATTAACCCTCGATCTCGCCCTATATATTAAGCCTACAATAACTCGTATTCCCACGACCTAACGCCTACCCATAGGAAAAAATGATCACAGAGAATAGTCGCTTACGTTCAGAATTTTTAAATACACAGGTTATCACTCGCAATACAGGCAAAAAACTCGGCGTTGTTAAAGATATCCTTGTAGATATCGATCAACGAGAAGTAGTTGCCCTGGGACTCCGCGATAATATCCTCTCCTTGTCGGGAATGCCTCAATATATGTATTTATCGAGCATCAGTCAGACGGGAGACGTGGTTCTCGTTGAAGATGATAACGTCTTGGAATCCGTCGATATCGATGCTTATACTCCCTTAATCGGTAGTGAAGTGATCACGGAAACCGGCGAACCTTTAGGCAAAGTCCGCGATTATCAATTTGATCCCCTTAGTGGTCAATTACATTCCATTGTCATCGCTTCCCTGGGATTGCCTCTTATCCCCGAACAATTGATCAGTACCTACGAAATTGCCATTGAAGAAGTGGTTAGCAGCGGTCCGAATCGCTTAATTGTCTTTGAAGGGGCCGAAGAACGTCTCACGCAGGTTAGTGTGGGGGTTTTGGAACGTTTGGGTATTGGTCGTCCCCCCTGGGAAAGAGAAGAGGAAGAAGCTTATTATACTCCCGCTGCTCGTCCGGAAAATCAGTTAGGTACGGGCATTCCCCTCCGCACTCCCGTTGAGGCCGCTAAACCCGTTGAAGAACGCTGGAGTGAGGATGAATGGGAAAAAGAACCCCTGCGTGCCACTCCCCCACCGCAAAAACGGGCCGAAGCTCGTTATTATGAGGAAGAATACGAGGAAGAGGAAGATAACTGGGGAGAAGCTCGCTCAGAACGCGCAGAAAGCTTTTCTCGTCCTCAGTACGACGATTACGAAGATAAGGCCGAGGATGATATGTGGGATGATGACGTGGAACCAGATTACAATCCCCCCCGCATCAATATCACCGAGAAGAAAAAAGAGAGAATCCCCGAATACGAAGACGGTTAATCTTTGACAGTCCCCCTATCCATTAGTTACATCTTTCTTAACATAAAATTTGACAAAAAAAGAAAAGTGTGCTATGTGGCTCAAGGGGGTTCTCTGGGGGGACTAAATACTTTTGGTATTTGGTATCACGTCGAGTGCAGTGATTTGTCAGACTCTACAGATTTTCAATGAACTCTTCAACTGTGACTTGGGCTTGTTTCAGAATTCCACTTAATGTACCAACCTTCAATTCCTGATGTAAAGGGACAACACAGCCAATTTTGCCCTCTTCGGTTTCTTTCTTCATCACAACATGGCTACCTGTTTGACGAACTTGCTCGAAGCCTAAGCGTTCAAGACATCTAATTGCCTCCCCACTAGAGATTCGTGGCAGCTTAGGCATAACTAACCTCAATACTGGTCACAAATCTAGGGGATGTTTCTGGTAAGGTAAATTCCTCTAGGTAAAGCCGTGTGGCTTCTTTCAATCCAGCAATCGCCTGCTCAATTGTTTCTCCTTGATCTACTGTGCCAACTTCTGGACATTCAGCAATGTACATATTATCTTCTTTGTACAAAATAACAGTAAAGATGCGATTTTTCATGGTGTCTTATCATCTCCGGCTTACTCTGAAAATCATAACATAACTGTTTCCTAATCGTTTGGTTAGAAAATAGTTAGGTTTCCTGATCATTGACCCAACTCACGCTTTTTGAAAAACTCTATAAGATATTAAGTTATTAGTAATTAATCCAATATTGTCCCACCTTCCTAGAATTGAGTGAGAAGATTGTGCAAAAACAAGCGTAGAGTTGATTAATCATTGAAATAAATTTGCCCCAATCAAACCGACTCGATGAACTGCTCGATGTCCGATTCTTACGAACCAAATTTGAGCATCGGTCAATCGGGCTAAAAGTTGATCGGAAGCTGTGAGGCTGTCTTTTGCTACTTCAAAAGCCCCTGTTTCGATATCTATGGCTACAATCTTCCCATGATTGCCTTCCTCGACTTGGGGGCGCACCTGAGATTGATAAATCTCATTACCACGTCGGGCGAATTCTTCTTTGCTGTAGCGGAGTTGATTAACTGTCATTGTCCTGACCCCGTTG
>NZ_JAPZQJ010000512.1:0-3485 GCF_027530405.1 Microcystis sp. LE19-41.2A
AACCCCCTTGAGCCATCTGGCACACTTTTCTCTTTTTGTCAAATTTTATGTTAAGAAAGATGTGACTAATGGATAGATCAAGGGGGGCAGGGGGGATCGAACCTAAAATCCATTTTTAATTTAATTATAACCAGCTACTTATGTTCCCGCTCTGGTTTTCGAGCAGCGGAAGCAGTCAATGTCAGTTTTCGTTGTCATCTTCTGAAGACTTCCGTCTCTTTAAGTGGCGATGGCGATTAAAATAGATGAGGATGAACTATCTTAGATGGATGGGCTTATGTTATCTTTTTTCCTCCGTTGGTTGATTACCGCCGTCTCTTTATTGATTACAGCGCGAATAGTACCAGGTATAGAAATTAAAGATTTTACCGTGGCTTTGATAGCTGCTGTCGCTTTGGGTTTAATTAATGCTATTATTAGACCCCTGTTGATTCTTTTTACCCTGCCTTTAACTATTTTAACCCTAGGGTTATTTATTTTTGTGGTCAATGCCATTTCCTTTTCTTTAGCCTCCTATTTTATCAGTGGCTTTGAGGTAAAATCGTTTTTTGCCGCTCTATTCGGTTCGATTGTGGTTTCGATCATTTCAGGAGTTCTCAATGGTTTTTTTGTTGAATAAAGTTACCAATAATTCGGTTGTTTAAAACAGCTTGGCTTACTCTGATCTAGAGACGTTGTTATAACAATGTCTCTCTATTTTTTGGAGATGAGGAAATCTCTACTGATTTGCTCTGGCTTTTGTCGTTAAGTAGCTGGTTATAATTAAATTGAAGATGGGTTTTGGGTTCGATCCCCCCTTAATCCTAGGGTTGATTCATCGTAGGGTTGATTCATGAATCAACCCTACCCTTAATCGATCTTTAACAAGGGGACATCTCAAAGTTTTGAACACCTACCTACTTAAAAATCAGGAAAATTTAATCCCAAGATTTCCATCTCAAGCACCGAGAGCAAGTTCAATTACTATTAGAATAGTAACTTTTTGTGAAGATTTGGCTAACCAGGATGATCCGAGGGGACAAAACAAATATAATCATTTTAACCATCTTTCCAGACAGCATAACTACAAAAGTGCAGAATGGAATTGTTGAGCTAAGGAGATTAACTAATCTCAAGTCAATTTTTCTCGTCTGTGTTGGCTTGAGAGACACAATCATCGTCGCAAAAGTTTTTTTCATTCAATTTAGAGGTTTTAAAATGACTAATAATCAGGAAAATCTTAGCCAAGAAAACCAAATTTATACAGTTCTCAGTATCGGTCAAAGAGGAGCAGGAAAAACAGTTTTCCTAGCGGCATCTTATCAGAGTTTAAAAAATCCAGCAGCTTGGGGAAATCAGGCTAATATTGTCTTCAGATCTCAAGAGGAAGAAAGCGAAGAAGATATTGAAAAAATTCTCAATTATGTCGCTAGAACAGGTCAATATCCCCCCGCCACTTTAAAAATCAGTAACTTTGATTTTAGTTTAGAGAAAAAAAGCGGTGATCGCTCGGATAAAATAGCGACAATTCGCTGGTGGGATATACCGGGAGAAAGTTGTCAAATCTATAATTTAGCCTTTGTCAATATGGCTTTACAGGCTAATGCTTGTTTACTGTTTTTAGAGGCAGCAAGTTTATTAAATCATTCAGACAAGCATAACAATTACCTGAAAATTTTTCAAACCTTGATCGAGATAATTAACTATAATAAAAATAGGTTTAATTTAGGCATTATTATCAGCAAATGCGATCTAGTTGTCTCTGACCAAAAATGCTGGCAAAACCTACAATTAAAAGTCAAAGAATTAGAGCAAAAACTGCGAGAGCAAAAAGTTAATCACCGTTTTTTTTACTCAACAGTTTTAATTGATTCCCAACAAGGCACGCTGCAAGCAAATCAAGCTTTAGACTCCCTATCTTGGTTATTGTCTCAAATCGATCAACAACTGGTAAACTTTTCCTAAACGACCAGCACTATATCCGAGCTATTTACAGAAAGATTAGCCAAAAAATCTCTCAAAAATCTGCTGACTTTCTTATAGCAGTTATCTTAACGGTGAGGTGTGAAGTTTTCGTTTTGGGGAGTCGGCACCAAATTAGGTGACAGTTCATCTTGAGGAGAAATGCCGTCAAATATCTCCCCAAAAACTAGAAACAAGACACAATTGTGTGAAAATTATTTATAATAGCGCACAAAAGTGCTTAAAGGTTACAGATCATGTCCTTGCTCGTTGAACAACTGATTTATAGCAGTTTCTCGCAACTGGGATTTAAATATATCGCTAGTGCCAATGTCCCCCTAGGGATTCAACAGTTTTTTTATCAACATATAGTCTCTCAGTTATGGGACACCTATAATCCTCCAGATAGTAAATTTAAAGGAGTCTATATCTATCAAATTGACTCCCATAACACCCTCTTTGGTTGGTTAATTAACGATGGGAAGGATGAATTTGGTCGTGGGGATATTCCTTACTTTCATTGTTATTATTTACAGGAACTACTCGACTCGAAACAACTATTTAAAATTCTTGCCTGTCTAGAAGCAGGTCCCCTAAAACGTATTGCCAGAGATGAGGCTAAAATCTCCCTTGAACCCTTAACTTTAGCTGACAATTATCAGGCAAATGCCTTTGAATTAGGGATTAAACTTTCTAAAGATATTCGTCTGTTTAGCCAACGGCAACTGCGGGAAGGAAAACCTCTACAATGGTTTATCTCCTCGAAAGAAACCAAAGAACGACAACGACCACATCCCACCGATAATAACTATGATAACTCTAAAAATACCTTACCTAGGGAACCAAATTATAAGGTAGAAATTGCCAAAATCCTGCAAGAATTAGCCGAAAAACCGCTCGCTATTGAGGGGATCATGCTTGTTTCTCCCCAGGGTCAACCTTTGACTGATTCCATCGGCATGGAACACAATAGTGCTTTAATCTTAGCCGGAACAATGCTCTATCTTGCCAATAACACAAAAGAGGAATTAAGCTGGTCTGATCTGGAACAAATTGCTATTCGCAGTCCCCAGGGTCATCTGATCTTAACCCCTTGCAGTGACCAAGCTTTTCTTTTAGTGAAAACTGGCAAAACGATCACGGGATTGTTAGAGGGAGAAATCCAGAAAACTCGCTCAAAATTAGCAAAAATTCTCGCTATCTCTAACCCCACCCCCGAAACTCCTCTCTTAAATCCCACAGTTAATCCCCTCCTTGATTCCGTTGTAGAAGAATTCGAGATCGTCCTCGAAACCGAAGATAATAACAATGCAGATATTCGTTACCGGGGCAGACCAATTCAGTAATCAGTAATCAGTAATCAGTAATCAGTAATCAGGGTTCTTCGTTACTTGGTATGGTTTGATAGGGGGGCATAAATCGACTAAATCCTTATCTGGCAAGAGACTTAATTGATTAGTTCGCTCTAGAGCAAAAACAATTGACAAAAATCGCTAAATGCCTTTCTCTATAAGGGTTCCATCCCTTATAACCCCCGTCCATTG
>NZ_JAPZQJ010000159.1:0-8929 GCF_027530405.1 Microcystis sp. LE19-41.2A
ATAGGTGCGATATTCTCGCCAATATTCTAATGTTATTAGTAGTTGGTCTTCCGTACTCAATTTGCTAGGTCTACCTGTCTTTTTTTGCCAAACTTTTTCTGCCTTTAGGACTGTTACCATATCCTTAAATGTATCTGGATACAGGCCACACAAGCGTTTGAACTCTGTTGGCTTTAAAGTTTTTACTTGTTCGTAAGTCATCTTTCAATCTTAACTCTTGGACTATTTTATCTTATTTTGTCTCGACTTATGCAAGAGGTCTAGTCATGGACAGTGTTGCTCCTTTAAGAGCCAGTTTCAGATTGTCGATAATATCATCGGGTAATTTTGAGAGATTGGCAAGGGTTCTTTTTTTGACTTGATCTCCTTCTCGGTAGGACTCTGGTCGAAGAACAGCGGGGGGGGAATTACGGTTAGGAACTTTTTCTATATACATGGCTATCATTTTAGCAAATGGAGAGAATTCTATTGAGCAATTCTCCTTCCTCGTTCACCAGTAAATGCAGTTTAAAGCCAAAAAACCAGTCCACAGAGGTTTTTCCCCGTGCGGCTAAATTGTCAAACACCCGATGACTACTGATGCGGCGATTATGGCAGACCTGAATTTTGGTGGCATCGACAAAGCTAATCCCCGTGCAACGACCAAAACAATGCTTCAAGTAAACGCATAAGGGGATGAGAGTCGAGGGTATCCATTCGATAAAACGTTGATAGCTAGGCAGTTGAGGGAACTCTTGTCGCCAGTAGACACAAACATGATCGAGGTAGAAATGTTTAAAATTACGGTAGTGGTTTTGATGGAAAGCGATCAGGATGGTCATAATTTCGCTTAAAGTCAAGATTTTGCCACGTTTACGAGCTTTATTATCGGACCAAAGCCTTGTCTGTTCTAATTTAGGTTCAAATACACGGCATCCGTCGTCGACATGACAGAAAAGAGCTTCTAGACTAGACATAGATGGGTTGGGGGTGCTGAGTTTATATATTTTTCAGCTTACTAGCCCCCGCCTTTTCTTTCCACCCTTATCCCGAACTGACGTTAACTATCAAAACCCCCCAAAAAAAGAGAGAGGAAACCCGCGCCTCCTACCTCGTTCCCAGGTTCTACCTGGGAACGCTATTTTCAGATTCTACCTGAAGAACAATACGCCAATTCAAAAATGAAACGCATCAACCTCAAGAGTTGACAAAGAAAGGCTCATCAGTTACCGTCTGAGCCTTATCGGAAGTTAACGACGGCGGGTGAGTTCAGCCGTTAGACTGCCAATTTCTTGGTCAAGATAGTTCCGGTTACTTTTGGGCAGGTGCTATAGTATAGTGAGGTTTGTAAATGGTTTCTCCCATGAAAAATAAAGCCATTATTGTGCTGGGGGCGGTTGCCGCTCTTGGGTTGGCTGCAACCTCAACTTTACTTCTGACACGTCCATCTGGAAATTCTCCAGATTCCGCCTCTGCTCAATTTTCTCCCAACGGCATGGGTGGGATGCATCATATGCAGGTCAGTAGCGAGTTTAACTATCTTGCCCAAATGATTCCCCACCATCAGGAGGCAATCGATACCGCCCAGGTTATTCTGGAACGCACTAGTCGTCCTGAGATGAGGCAGTTTGCTGAAAATATCATTCAAGTGCAAACTGCTGAAATTGCTCAGATGAAAAACTGGCTCAATGAGTGGTATCCCGGAAGGAATATTAGCGTCTCCTACGTTCCCATGATGCGCGATCTGAGTCAACTTCAGGGCGATGCCCTAGAGCAAACTTTTTTACAAGATATGATTAAACATCATATGGGAGCCGTGATGATGTCGCAAATGCTCCTGAATCATAATCTGGTGAAGCATCAGGCTGTCCAGCCCTTTGCTGAGAACATTGCCACTAGCCAGCACCGGGAAATTCGGCAGATGCAAACTTGGTTAATGGCTTGGTTTGGTGATCGCAATCCAATGGGTGGGATGCATCATTAGCTGGTATTGTGATCGCAATTTTGTCGGGTGCGTTCCCTAATGCAAGTACGCTTAACTGATACATGAGTTCTGGTTTTCCCTAAAACCAGAGACTTATCGCCTCAAAATAAAGATAACTGCTATATCCTTCTGTTCACTTTAAAATAAAACTGTTAGCTTGCTGGGGATTGAGAGTGACAATCCCAAAATCTCTACCTAAACCCTTCCCTTTTGAGGTAAATATTTCATGAGCCAAACCATCACACCTTCTTCCTTAAAAGCTAGTTTAGCCCCCAATCCCACTAGAGCAGCAACGGTGGACGATGGGGGAAATGTACTAGGGGAATTTCTGCAAGAAACTCTGGCCATGACTAAACGTCTGTTCATCCAATTACAACGTCGTCCTTCAACCCTAATCGCGGGGGTAATTCAGCCATTTATGTGGCTGATTTTATTCGGGGCATTGTTTTATAATGCCCCCCAGGGTCTATTCGGCAACGATCTCAGTTATGCTAAATTTCTCGCCCCCGGGGTGATTGTCTTTACCGCTTTTTCTGGGGCCTTAAATGCCGGTTTGCCAGTAATGTTCGATCGAGAATTTGGCTTTCTTAACCGTCTTTTGGTAGCACCTTTAACCACTCGTTACTCGATCGTGGCCGCTTCTACCATCTATATTATCGCCCTCAGTTTCATCCAAACCGCCTCGATCGTGGCCGCTAGTGCCTTTTTAGGGGCCGGGTGGCCTAGTTTAGCCGGATTAGGTGCGATCGCTTTGATTGTGTTCCTAATCGTTTTGGGGATGACTGCCTTAAGTCTCAGTTTAACCTTTGCTCTCCCCGGACATATCGAATTAATCGCCGTCATTTTCGTCACCAATTTACCGCTTTTATTTGCCAGTACCGCCCTCGCACCCTTAAACTTTATGGCAGATTGGTTAAAAGTAATCGCTAGTCTCAACCCTCTCACCTATGCGATCGAACCGATCCGTTATATTTATTTCAATCAGCACTGGTCTTTTGATAGCATAGTCTTACAAACCCCTTGGCTTGACCTCAATTTCTTGACAGTTTTAGCCTTGCTCTTAGCTTTTGATCTGCTAATCCTTTTAGCAATTCAGCCCTTACTTCGTCGTCGTTTTGCTTAAATCAGTTATCAGTTATCAGTTACCAGTTATCAGTTTACTGTTCACTGAAAAGCCTACAACTTTCTCACCACCAAAAACTAGACAAGTAAGTAGTTATAATTAAATTGAAGATAGATTTTGCCTCTGATCCCCCCCGCCCCCCTTGATAAGGGGGGGGCTGACAACTTTTAACACCTACCCACTTAATTTTCTGAGGAGTTAGTCAGATTATGAATACTCAAAAAATGTTAATCAAATCGTCTTTATTCCTAGCTACTATTTTATTAGTCGGCGCTGATTTTAGTCCGCAAGTGTTAGCTCAAAGCTTGAACCCCAGTCAACCGGACTATCAAAAAAATGAACGTAGTTCCGATGGCAGGGATGATCTCGGTGGTTTTAATCCTTTAGACTTGATTCATAATAGTAATTTTCGCCGTAGCCGGGACGGATCGGAATTTCAGGAAGATACCCTCAATAATATCAACGAAGCGGCTGAGGAGTTTAAACGCAAGCAAAGAGAACAACTGGAAAATCTGCAAAATCCTGCCCCAGAAACCAAATAAAACTCCTTTTTTGAGTAGTTAGACACAATTAATCGCACATAGGTAGGTATTGAAAACTTTCAGATGCCCCCCTTATTAAGGGTAGATCCCCCCGCCTATCGGCACCACCCTTATCAAGGGGGGCAGGGGGGATCGAACCTAAAATCCATTTTTAATTCAATTATAACCAGCTACTTATCTAACTACCTCTTACCTCTTGCCTATTGCCTTTTGCCTTTTGTCTTTTGCCTATCCTAAGCAAGAAGTTGATTTTGTTCAATGTCTTAGTATATATGATCGCTGAGTGCAGATGATCTTAGAAAGACCAATGACCGAAGATCATTGGGGGGTTTATCTGACACGAATTTATATTAAACTTAGGATTGGTTTATTGAATTATCGTCTTATTAAAACTGTGGAAGTAATGGAAATCGGGCAAAAAGTCAAGGTCTGTCGCTTAAGAGACCGCGTTAACTCGGATGTAGCGGGTAAATTGGGTAAAGTGGGTGTCATCAAAAATTTTAAGATGACCGATGGCAGCGGTGTTGGTGCTGTTGTCCAGTTCGATGATAAGACCGCTACTTGGTTTTTTGAGGATGAACTCAAACTCATCTAAATACAACGCTTAGGAATTAATTATGTCCTTAATTTTGACCTTTTTGGGCAAGGGGGGCAGCGGTCGCAGTACAATAGCGATCGCTTCGGCAAAGAAAATGGCTGGTCTGGGGTCAAAAGTTCTCTTGATCGGGCAAGATTCTGGTCCCGCTTGGGGATTACTCCTCAAGGCCTCCCCTAGCTCCTCTATTACGGAAATTGCCCCTAATCTCTCGGTTGTGCAGCTTAGTAGTACACAGTTACTAGAAAAAAGTTGGGAAGAAGTCAAGGAACTGGAAAAGCAGTATTTGCGTTCTCCCACCTTGAAAAATGTTTATGGTCAAGAGTTGGGCATTTTACCCGGAATGGATCAAGCTCTAGCTTTAAATTTCCTGCGGGAACAGGATAAAAGCGGAAATTACGATGTCATCATCTACGACGGCAGCGGAGATATCAACAGTCTGCGAATGTTGGGGATTCCCGAGGTGGGTAGCTGGTATTCACGGCGTTTTCGGCAGGTTTTCAGCGATTCAGAGATCGGTCGCACCCTTTCCCCCTTTTTCCAACCGATTGCCGCTGCCGTGCTGAATTTCTCCTTTAATCCCGACGGTTTAGGTCAGAAGGGCGATAATAACATTTTAGACGAGGGGCGCTCCGCTTTAGCCGATCCTCGGCGAGTTTTAGCCTATCTAGTCACCAATGATGATCCACTTGCGATCGCAGATGCCAAATATCTTTGGGGTGGGGCGCAGCAAATCGGTTTAAATGTGGGGGGAGTGATTTTTAATCGCTGTCAGAGTGCTACGGAGGATTTTGCCCCGCTGCCGGCTGCGATTTTACCCGACCGTCAAGGAGAAGATTGGCAGGAATTAATCGCCGAGTTACCCAATTTTCTCACGGTGCAGCCGCCCAAACCGTTAATAATCGATACGGCAGCCGGTCAGGTCAAGGTTTATTTACCCGGATTCGAGAAAAAACAGGTAAAACTGACGCAATCGGGTCCAGAATTAACCATCGAAGCCGGGGATCAACGGCGTAATATTGATGTACCACCGCCTCTAACCGGACGAGCGGTAAAAGGGGCCAAATTCCAAGACGGTTACTTAATTATTTCTTTTTAAGGGATTATGTCGAACACCGAGATAGAAAACAAGGATAATCGAGGCGCAAAAACTCGCCAATTATTGGGGATGAAAGGGGCTTCATCGGCAGAAACTTCCCTCTGGAAAATCCGCTTACAATTGATGAAGCCGATCACTTGGATTCCCCTAATTTGGGGGGTTGTCTGTGGGGCTGCTTCATCGGGGAATTATACTTGGTCTTTAGAAGATGTCTTAAAAGCGGCCACCTGTATGTTACTTTCCGGTCCATTGATGACCGGTTATACCCAAACTTTAAATGATTTTTACGATCGAGAAATCGATGCAATTAATGAACCCTATCGCCCGATTCCTTCGGGGGCAATTTCTATTCCGCAAGTAGTCGGCCAGATTTTGGTTTTATTAGCGGGTGGGTTAGGAATAGCCTATCTTCTCGATCGCTGGGCCGGTCATGATTTCCCGATCATGCTCTGTTTAACCCTATTTGGTTCTTTTATTGCCTATATTTATTCAGCGCCGCCTTTAAAATTAAAACAAAATGGTTGGCTAGGAAATTATGCCCTCGGTGCTAGTTATATAGCCTTACCTTGGTGGGCAGGTCACGCCCTTTTTGGTCAGTTAAATTGGACAATTATGATCCTAACCCTCATCTATAGTCTGGCGGGTTTAGGCATTGCTGTGGTCAACGACTTTAAAAGTGTGGAAGGTGACGAAAAATTAGGCTTAAAATCCTTGCCAGTTATGTTTGGAATTACCACCGCAGCTTGGATTTGTGTGATTATGATCGATGTTTTTCAAGCAGGAATTGCGGGCTATCTGATTAGTATTCATCAGAATCTTTATGCCGCTATTTTACTGTTATTAATTATCCCTCAGATCACTTTCCAAGATATGTATTTTTTGCGGGATCCGCTCAAAAATGATGTCAAATATCAAGCCAGCGCCCAGCCTTTTCTAGTGTTAGGAATGTTGGTGACAGGTTTGGCTTTAGGTCAGGGGATACTCTGAAGATTGTAATTAATAAAAACAGGAAATATCCAGTTTATGGGACATAATCGCCTTGAATTGGGCTTCTGTTTAAGGTAACTTGAGCGGTCAAGGGGGGTGAAAATGGATTTTCGGTTCGATCCCCCCTTAATCCCCCCTTGATAAGGGGGGTGCCGATCCCGCCTTGATAAGGGGGGTATCTGACAATTTTTAACACCTACCTACTTAGCTCGATCCCTAGTCTTTTCGTTACAATCAAGAGGGAATCGATGCCGGGGGAAAAATTTACCTTTTTTTCTTCCCTCCGATTTGCCATTCTTGACGAACTAATCAAGAATAGTTTCTGTTTAACAAGATTGATTGAGACAAGTATCTCGAACCTAGTCACCATGAGTAATACCAGTAATTTTCGCCAAGCTTTACGCGAGGCTAAAAGCCAAGCACTTATCGGCCCCAATGTTATCCCCAAGGCCCTGCCCTATCTCGGTGGCGGTCTAATTTTGACTGCGGTGGGAACCTATGGCGGTTTAGGTGTGATCCAATCCTATCCCCAGATTTTCTTCCCGACTTTCTTTGTCGCTCTGATTGCCGAGATTATTTTATTTTTTGTCGCCCGTAATACTGCGGAAAGAGGCAATACAGGCACTGCTCTGCCCCTGCTGACTCTCTATAGTCTTCTTTCTGGCTATACTCTCAGTGGAATCGTCTATGTGGCCTTAGGTACTTCCGGTGTTGGTTTGCGAGGAGTGGCAATTGCTGCCCTCGGTTGCGGCATCGCTTTTGTCTTGGGACGCAATATCGGCTCGAATCTGTCGGAAAAAGATGGTTTAGCCCTGACTCAAACCGTTAGCATCGGTATTCTCGCTCTCTTTATTGTTCTCATTGGTCAGCTAATTTTCTCTATCTTTGGTGGCGCTACTCCCACCTGGTTAGAAATCGCCATTTCTGGCATCGGGGTTTTCTTGTTTGCTGGTTCGGCAGTGGTGGACTTTTACATCTTGCCCCGTACCTACAGAGATGAACAGTATCTTAGTGCTGCTTTATCGATGTATTTGACCTATATCAACCTATTTATCTTTATTCTGCGCCTTTTAATCGCTCTTAACGGTCGAGATTAGGGCAAATAGAGAGGAGTTAGAAATTAGTTACAACCTAACTTCTAACTCCGCTAGAATAGTAAAGAAATGTAAACGGACTGTAAAGATCATGACTGAACCACAACCGACTCAAACCCCCAAATTAGAAGATCCCAAATTTGGCTTTAATGACTATGCCGAGCGCCTCAACGGTAGGGCTGCTATGATTGGTTTTGTGATCACCCTGTTGATCGAGTATCTAACTGGCCAAGGTCTGTTATCTTGGTTAGGGTTACAGTAGTTTTTTAGGCTTTTTTAGGCATTCTAGGGGAAATATAGCCTTGAGTGTTAGCTAACGCATACAAGCTTCATGATTTTCCCCGTAGAATCCTTGCAAGACCGAATCACCTCGCTGTTGTGGTGTCCCGTGGGAGCGATTAGGAACTTCAAAATCGCCCACTTCCGAAGCGGCTTCCCCTAGAAGTTTTCCCGCTAGTATATAATCCTGTTTGGATAAACCTCTAGCTTCGGTAAATAACCAAGAAAGGGTATCTCCCGCTAGACAATCGGCCTGTAATTCAATGCCGATGCTCATCCCACCTTCATCGATGCCACCAATACCCCGATTCCACTGAACAGCGTGAGCGGCCTCGTGAGCGACGGCGTAAAGGGGAAATAAAGGATTATCGCTAATACCAGTAACTTGCTTGAGATTGACATAGACTGTATTATCTACAGTGCAGAAAGCCGCTAGGGAAATTACGCCGCAGGGAGTGGTTATCGGGCCATCGCTTAACAAATACTTAAAATTGATCTGGTGTAATTGAGCCGTATATTCAATTACCGCTTCTAGGGCATCCGTAATATCGTCTGCTTGCGCTCTCTGGGCTAGAGGGGATAAAATCAAGAGGGAACTACAAGAAACGGCAGATATCAGGGATAATAACCGTTTAAGGCCAGAGTTAGGTTTCATGGTACTAACAAAGTCGGGAGTGAGGAAGAAGTTTAATTGATCTGAATTAGCCTACCGCTACGATCACAATTTTAAAAGCTATGTATAAGACTTTCAGAGAAAATACAGAATTTACGCGGCTTTTGATCGAAGTTGACAGAATTTCTCCTCAAGGTTGAGGAAATTAATTTGGCACGACCACTGATTGTGTTGAAAATCTGCCCGTCAGTCAGGCAAAAAGCTCCCCATCAGGTCATTTCCCCATCTCCCCACCCCGAACATTCGTTACACTTGTACTACAAGTCTATCCCCATTTCTCGCAAACGAGCCGCCAGCCGTTGAGAACGCTGTCTTTCCGCTTCCAGAGCTTGCTGAGTAGCATTTAATTGCTCCTGTGCTGCGGCCGCTTGCTCCTGTGCTGCGGCCGCTTGCTCCTGTGCTGCGGCCGCTTGCTCCTGTGCTGCGGCCGCTTGCTCCTGTGCTGCTTCTTCTGGCAAGGGGATTAAATTGCCTTCCGAGTCATAAAATCTGGCCCAGATTGCCGTTTCTCGGTCAATAGTACCCTCCCAAGTTCCCAACCAATAGCCTAAGGTTTCGCACCATAACCAGCCGC
>NZ_JAPZQJ010000098.1:0-1583 GCF_027530405.1 Microcystis sp. LE19-41.2A
CTAGGGTTTGCTGAATAATGGTAAAACCCTTTTAAAATAAAGCTTTTGACCTGTTAAAGTCCGATGTTCATGCTGCGAAAATAGGATTGGGACGTTCAAAAACCTTGCATTATCCTTCTTGTAGTACATCGCTTGGTACAAAAAACACGGGCAACAAAGCCTAAAACGACCGGCTCCTGACGACCGGCTACTGACTCCTACCCCCAGGAAAAACTTTTTCAGCAGACCCTATTTATTCTTGCCACTTCCTAATTCATAATTCATAATTCCCGCTCCCCCGCTCTCCCGCTCCCCTATACCTTTTAAACAGGATTTAGTATTAGAGGTTTAATCAATAAAAGGGCATCAGCAAATGATGCCCTGTGGCTGAATATTTAAGTATGGTCATTTCAATTAAAATTGAGAATATCAATCCCAGAGTTCATAAGGGTTTTGTCGGTCTAGAGTGTCTCAGACTTATCTGAAATGACTATAGTTACAGATTTGATCCTAAGGATGAAGTATGCTCTTGTCTGCGCTCGTCTCCTGACTCGGAGAATTCTGAGTACCGAAAACGAAAACTTTATACTTGATCATTAAGATAAATCCCCTGCTTAGGCAGTGCGTTTTTTGACACTACCTAGTTCTCGAATGCCTAACCAACCGATCACACTATAGCAAATCGATAGCAACATACTTTGAATACCAATTCTTAACCACTGTTTCAAAGCCTCCAAGTTAGCTTGACTTTCTGCCTGTGTTCGCCGCTCTTGCAGCTGAGTTTGTCGCCGATTTTTGATCTCATCTAATTTCTGTTTAAACTCCTTCGGTTTTTTGGATAAATCCCGTAAACCAGTTAATTCTTCTCTTTGTTGGCGAAGGGTCTGTAACTGTTCTGTGCTGATTGGTTGTCCTTGGAAACGACCAGTTTCAATCAATTGAGTTGCCCGAGAGATATCCTGGTCTAATCGTTGGGGATTTTGCGATAGCGTATTTAACTGGACTAATAAGGCTTGAATTTGTCCCTCCCCTTGGTCAACACCCTGTTGAATTTGAGTCAAAGCGTTGTTTTTAATCTGGTTGATATTATTGATATGAACAGGAATCATCAACAGAAAAACTAAGCCTAACAGTGTGGAAAAAATAAAGATCGGCCAACGCAATTCAAACCGAGATTTTCTAGGAATGACATCTCTATTGTTAGCGTCAATCCAGTAAGCGATTAAAACGAGAACGATACCCAGAAGAGGAACAATTCCTCGATCGACAAAGGTGGTGACGAAACCTACCTGCCATTGGGATTGATTAAATCGATAGGGCAGCGGCAGGATAAACCCATCCAAAAGGAAGGAAATAATGAAAACCAATCCCGCTAATTTCAGGGACAAAGAAGTAAAGCTGTTCATCGAAAAAATGGGTCTGAAACCCCGCCCTTTAGCGATAGCGGAGGGCGGCTTTATATGAGTTAGCGAGAAACAATTAAACCGTTAGAACGACGAATTAACTGAATCTTGCTAACAGCTATCTGTCCCAATCGTTGACCATTGGTATCGCTTACAGATAGCTGTTTTTCGGTATCTCCACTGACATAACCAATCCCTTTG
>NZ_JAPZQJ010000150.1:0-11738 GCF_027530405.1 Microcystis sp. LE19-41.2A
AAAATCGGCTTCTTTAAACTTATTGTATAATCTGAGTAGAAATTTAGAAGCGTTATCGAAAAAAACACAGGAGGATAGGGAGTTTATTATGCGTTTAGCTCCACTTTACCAACAGGATAGGGAACAAGCGGTTCAAGAGGGACTGAAAAGAGGACTACAGCAAGGTGTACAGCAGGGTCTTGAACAGGGTAGAATTCAAGAAGCCAATCTTGTTATTAGACTTCTTCAACGACGTTTCGGTGAAATACCGCAAAATCTTGAGGAAACCATCCGTAACCTTCCTGTGGAGCGGTTAGAAGACTTAGGACTCGCTTTATTAGACTTTGACACTTTGACGGATTTAGATAACTGGTTGCATCCGTGAGCAATGGCGATCATCTCATTCATCCTTGATTATTCTATAGTTAAGGGGTCCACATCGATCGCCATACTTACCTTGGGTAAAACTAAGCTTTTCAAAGGACGCAAAAGACCACCGATATCAGCCTTTTCTCCCGATAATTTTAACAGAATTTGCCAGCGATAACGGTTAGCCACGCGCATAATTGTTGCGGGTGCAGGTCCCAAAATATCCCAATCGGAACCCAAATTATTAACACATTCCTCTGCGACATTTTCGGCACTTTTCTGGACTGCTTCCCCATCTAAACCACTAAAGCGAATTAAGACTAAACTGCCGTAGGGAGGATAATTTAAACTCTCTCTGTGCATTAATTCCGTCTCGACAAAACCCTCATAATCGTGGGTTTGCACTGCTCTAATCACGGGATGTTCGGGGGTATAGGTTTGGATAATTACCTTTCCTTCTCTTTCTCCCCTTCCTGCTCTCCCTGCTACTTGGGTGAGGGTTTGAAAAGCGCGTTCGGAGGCGCGATAATCGGAGTGATAAAGTAAACCATCGGCAGCCATAATTCCCACTAAAGTAACTCGCTCGATATCTAATCCTTTGGTGAGCATTTGGGTTCCAACTAGGACATCGAATTCACCATCAGTAAATAGTTTTAATAGTTCCCGGGGAGCATTTTTGTTGCGGGTGGTATCACTATCAAAACGCAAGCAACGCAAATCGGGAAATTCTTTGGTTAATTCTTGGGTGACGCGCTGAGTACCTGTACCAAAAAATTTTAGATAGGGAGAACCGCATTCAGGACATTGTTTCGGATGAATGCGACCATAGTTGCAGTAGTGACAGCGTAGTAATTCCTGCGCTCCCGGTTCGGTGTGGTGGTAGGAGAGGGAGACATCACAGTGGGGACACTCCAGCACATAACCGCAACTTCGGCAAGATACAAAAGTACTATGACCCCGGCGACTGACGAATAAAATTGCCTGTTCTCCCTTGTCGCGCAGGGTTTCCAGAGATGAACGCAGGGATTGACTAAAAAGAGAACGATTGCCTCGTTGCAATTCCCGTCGCATATCGACGATTTCCACCCTCGGTAAGGGGCGATTTTGGATGCGTTCGGGCAAAGATAGGTAAAGACTGGGATTAGCTTGGGATTCTAGCCATGTTTCTAGGGATGGCGTGGCCGAGCCTAAAATTACGGGACAATGGTTTAATTGAGAGCGCCATTTAGCCACGGTACGCGCGTGATAGGTGGGAAGTAATTGACTTTGTTTAAAGCTGCTATCGTGTTCTTCATCGAGGATAATCATGCCTAGATGGGGTAAAGGGGCAAAAATCGCCGATCTCGTCCCGATAATAACTTGCGGGGTTCCTGTCAACATCTGTCGCCAGGTATCGTATCTTTCTCCTTCCGAGAGGGCGCTATGATAAACATAGACTCGATCGCCAAAACGGGACACAAAGCGATCGGTTAATTGCGGTGTTAATCCAATTTCGGGGACTAAAACCAAGGCAGATTTACCCGCTGCTAGGACAGGCGCGATCGCCTGTAGATAGACTTCTGTTTTACCCGATCCCGTCACTCCGTGTAAGAGGACGCTTTCACCACCTTTCAGGGTTTGAATGGCTTCTAAAGCCTGTTTTTGACTAGAAGTGAGTGTTTTTGGTTGATCCCTGCTCATAATCGCCGAGGATAAGCGCAGAAATTCCCGATCCTCAATCACCACATAACCCTTGTCAATGAGCGGTTTAAAATGTTTTGTCCCCGCAAGTTGTGCCAATTCTGGCAGCCACATTTCTCCTCCCTGGTGGCGTAAAATTTCGACAATTTTGCGCTGATTTTCAGTTAAATCAGCAGGAAAGTCGGTTATTAGCAGGGTAATGGCTTTTTTTTGTTTAATATTGGTACTTTTGGGTGCTTCTAGATAGCTTTCCACCCAACCGCGCTTAACTAAGTCTCGGATACCGTAATTGGCATTTTTTACTTTTTCTTGCAGGTATTTCGCCGAATAATCGCCTTCTTTTTGATTTTTTAGCAGGGATAAAATCTGACGGGAGAGGGGAGTACAAAAAACTTCCGCACCGGGGGGAATCGCTTCTGGTTTTAATCTGATGCGACGTTGGGAACTTCGCAGTAAACCCGTAGGTAAAGCGACGCGAACAACGGTGATTAAATCCGTCGCGTAGTATTGGGCGATTTTCGTCAATAACTGCCAATAATTATCGGGGAAAAAGCCCTTAGTAATCACATCTTCCACGGGACGAATTTGATTTTCTTCTAGTCCTGGGGGCAAATTTTCGAGAAATCTAAGAGCAATTCCCCCAATTACCTGAGAACCAAAGGGAACGCTTAAAATATCGCCTATTTCTACTGTTAAATCCTGGGGGATACTATAGGTTAATATTTGCTGATCCTCTTGACTATCTCTAGGATAAGGGCGATCAACCAAAACCTCTAACCACAGTTGCCCAGTTGTGGTTAATTGGTAAGGTGTGCGAGGTTCCGCTACAGTTAGAGTAGCACAGCGATCGAGCATGGTTATCAGTTATCAGTGGGAAGTGGGGAGTGGGAAGTGGGGAGTGGGAAGTGGGAAGTGGGAAGTGGGAAGTGGGGAGAATGGGGTATTTAAATTATAGTTTAAAGCTTGAGGGGAATAAAACCAGTTAATTTTCTCTAAAAACAGTTTAAATATTGCTTTTTTGCCCGCAAATTTTGATTTTTAGCCCGTGAAATCTTCCCAAATGATAATTATTGACTATTAGCTATTAAATCGCACCCTAGTTAGGGTTTGATTAATAAATCTAAAAACCTTGTTGGATAATATCTTTAGGCTTTTTTGAAATCAAAAAGTGCCAGATATGGGAGGGATCGGGGGGGAGAATTAGGCACTTTTTCCCTGAAACTTAGGTAATTGACCACCTGAAAATGGGTAAAACCCCACACCCCACACCCCACACCCCACACCCCACACCCTACCCCCAGGAAAAACTTTTTGCCGCAAACCCTAGTTAGTCAAAACTTGAGAATAGTTCTCAATAGAAAAAGCGAAGAATAGTCATAAAAAGCTGACTGCTATCTTGATTGTTAAGAAGCGTGATCTTTACCTAGTCAAATACCAAAAACCTTAGTTAGAGTGTATAAGTGGAAACCCTGAAAGTCTCCCCTATTCACCAGAAAATCTGATTATCTGGTTGAGGGATTTGTAACCATCGACACAGAATCGCGCAATTATATCCCAGAAATGGCCGCCATTAATTAAGAAAACGTTTAAAAAATCTGCTCCCCGAAAATTCAATGTAACAATCAGCCCATTGGGAGAAATTGAGTTTCTCCCTGCTATTATAATCCCACTCCATCCATAACTGCTTATGAAAATCTCTAAACTAGCCTCTGATGATAATTTTAATCAAATCATTGCCCTGGAGACAAATCCTTTAGAACTAGACAGCGTGGATTTTGCTGAAAGAACTGACGAAGAGCTGACTGAACCTTTACCGGAAACCCTAAAAACCACTCGTGGGGGTAGTGGAACTGGATACGATAAGGGCAGCAATGAAGATACTGTTGGGGCATTTTTTAAAGAAATGGCCCGTTATCCCCTGCTTAATGCGGAAGAAGAAATTGAATTAGCCTACTCGGTTAAGTTTCTCATGGAAGCGGAAGAAGTACGCCAAAAACTGCAAGAAAATTTACATCGTCCCCCGACGAAAACGGAATGGGCGATCGCTTTAGAATTAGATAATGAACGTCAACTGGAAAACCGTCTTTATCGCGGACGAACAGCTAAACGGAAAATGATTCGTTCTAATTTGCGCTTGGTGGTTTCTATCGCTAAACGCTATTTAAATCGCGGAGTTCCTTTCTTAGATTTAATTCAAGAAGGTGCGATCGGACTCAACCGTGCGGCCGAAAAATTCGATCCCAATAAAGGTTATAAATTCTCTACCTATGCTTATTGGTGGATTCGACAAGCAATCACCCGCACCATTGCTAACGATGCGCGGACAATTCGTTTACCGATTCACATTGTCGAAAAACTCAATAAACTCAAAAAAGCGCAGCGCATTCTCAAGCAAGATTTACAGCGCAATCCCAATGAACGGGAACTCGCGGAAGCGTTGGAAACGACTCCCGAACAATTGCGGCAATTATTACAATTGCGTCGTCAATCTCTCTCTTTAAATCATCGTGTAGGGAAGGGAGAAGATACGGAATTAGTGGATCTGTTGGAAGATGATGATCTACAACTTCCCGAAGATAAAATGAATGAGATGATGATGCGTCAAGAAATTTTCGCAGTTTTAAGTGATGTTCTTACGGAACGGGAAAAAGATGTTATCTCCCTCCGTTATGGTTTAGCTACCAGTCAACCCTATACCCTAGAGGAAGTGGGGGGAATGTTCAATTTATCTCGGGAACGAGTACGTCAAATTCAAACTAAAGCGATGCGAAAATTACGTCGTCCTCAAGTCGCACGTCGTCTGAAAGGATGGTTACATTAATAACTTTTTCTAACTCGTTCTCTCCCCTCTCCTTTTTCCCGGAGAGCTTTTTTTTGTCGATATTTAGCTTAAAATTAAGATCAAGCTGATTTTCTCAGTAGATAGTCATAATACCTATGAACCGACATCTCCAACGGAAAGTGAAAACGGGAAAATATCAATCTCCAGAAAATCATCCTCTCATAGATGGAGAAACTTTTGTCACTGAAATTATCCATCGTTTTCAAACCATGGGAGATTAATATAAAATGGGTCGTTATAAGTAGGGAGGCACAATTATTGGTAGGATGGGTTAGCGGTAGCGTAACATGAGCGGGTGTTGGGTTTCATGCTTCAACCCAACCTACGTTCATCTTGTATTTAATTCCACCCACCCGCTTATCATAAATAAATATACTAGCTAGTCAGAAGCTGAATATAACAGGCAATTTCTCATCTATTTTTTCTAGTTCTGAATAAAATCAAATTAATTCAATATGTCCAAAAACTTTTGGTTAATTCCCGATAATATCTATTTTCTCAACCATGGTTCCTATGGTGCAACCCCTAGAATAGTCTTGGATTATCAGCAACAATTGCGGGAACGAATGGAAAGACAACCTTTAGCATTTTTGGGGAGAGAATTAGAGGGTTTATTAGATATTGCTAGGCAAAAATTAGCGGATTTAGTGGGAGTAAATAGCGATGATTTAGTCTTTGTTCCCAATGCAACCACAGCAGTGAATGCGGTGTTAAATTCCTTAACTTTTCAGGAAAATGAGGAAATTCTGATCACCGATCAGACCTATAATGCTTGTGCTAATGCAGTTAAACATATAGCTAAAAGATGGGGTTTAAAGGTAATTATCGCTAAAATTCCCTTTCCTGTACAGTCCCCTTTAGAAATTAGTCAAGCAATTTTAGCATCTGTTTCTCCCCAGACAAAATTAGTAGTTTTAGATCATGTCACCAGTCCCACGGCCTTAATTTGGCCAATCGCAGAAATTGTGCAAGAATTAAATAATCTGGGCATTGATACTCTCATCGATGGCGCTCATGCTTTAGGTTTTTTACCCCTTAATATCGCGGCAATTAATCCCACCTATTATACTGCTAATTGTCATAAGTGGTTATGTAGTCCCAAGGGGGCTGCTTTTCTCTATGTGCGCGGGGATAAACAGGCAATAATTCGACCTTTAACTATTAGCCATGGAGCGAATTCCCCTCCACAAGATCGCTCCCGTTTTCAGTTAGAATTTGCTTGGATGGGAACCGATGATCCCACCGCTTATTTATCAGTGCCAAAAGCGATCGAGTTTTTAAATTCTCTCTCTATTGATGGTTTACTGGGTCTGATGGCGAGGAATCGTAATTTGGTTTTAAAAGCCAGAAATTTGCTTTGTCATGCCTTAGAGGTCAATTATCCCTGTCCAGAATCAATGATCGGATCAATGTCTTCAATTCTGATTCCTAGTTATGCTTGGGCAGCAGAAGATTTATCTAGACAACTGTGGGAAAAATATCAGATTGAAGTGCCGATAATTCCTTGGGGAGAAGCATCATTAATTGTGAGGATTTCTGCTCACTACTATAATTCGATCGAGCAGTATGAATATTTAGCTGGGGTTTTAAATTACTTGCTATTGCGGCCGTATCAAACCGATAATTGGTCTAAAATGCTTCTTGGATCATGGTTTCCTTGAGCATTTCTAAACCCTTTTTCACCCGACGGGAGACGGTAACGACACTAATGCCTAATTGTTCGGCGGTTTCCCGTTGAGTAAGATCCTTAAGGAAGACAAATTCGAGAATATGACGGGTTTTTTCTTCTAATTGAGCCAGTGCCTGTTGTAAACGAATGCGATCCTCTTGACAAAGTTGAAAGCTGCGATAACGGGGATCGGGAACGAGGTCTTTTAAACAAGTATTATTATCTTCATCGTTATTAACCGTCACATCGAGACTGAGGGGTTCACGGTTTTGGAAAGCCAGTTTTACCTCTTGCCATTCTTCGCTCGAAATATTTAAAGCGCGGGAGATTTCCGTATCATTGGGTTGACGATTGTGGATAGTCTGGAAATCCCGACGCACATTTGTCGCTTGTCTGCCTAAATCTAACCAACGACGAGGAATACGAACTGTATAACTTTTATCGCGCAGATGGTGTTGAATTTCGCCGCGAATATAGGGAATAGCGAAGGAGCTAAAAGCATGACCTTTGCTGCTATCAAAACGCTCGATCGCCCGAATTAGTCCCATAGAGCCAACCTGCACTAAATCTTCGTAATTTTCATGGCATTGATTAACCCAATGATGAGCTTCCCTTCTGACTAATCCTAGGTTTAACTCCATAATTTGATCCCGTAACTTATTATCTCCCGTTTTTTGGTATTTTTGAAACAGGGTAAGAGTTTCCAGTTTAAGATTTTCTTTATTTAGGACAAACATAGGGCACTAACAGACTTAAAAAATATTGACTATAAAAGATCACTATTGTGCAATTAGCTTTGACCAATCCCAATACAGTCTAGATGAGAAGCGGTAAGCAATGTCAACAATGTAACTTACTACGATCATGATGATACGACCTTTATATAAAGACTTGTGTGATTTGACGCGGTCGACCAAGTATTTAAAGACACAGATAAGCTGAAACCCAGGTAATTAGGGTTGGCTGAACAGGTTGTTTCTAGAGACAGGGTATGGGGTGTAGGGTGTGGGGTGTAGGGTGTGGGGTGTAGGGTGTGGGGTTTTATCGATTTTCAGGTGGTCAACTACCTAATTTTCAGGGAAAAAGTCCCTGAATTTTCCTCCCGATCCCCGCAATGGCTGGCACTTTTTGAGGGGAAAAAAGTCTAAGAGTCTTAATCCAACAAGGTTTTCAGATTTATTCAGCCAGCCCTATCTAGAAAACTACAACTCAAACAAAGGTAAACTCCGATCCTTATTTTTCGGCAATTTCGCCAGTAATCCTAAATGTTCGTAGGCGGCTGACGTCACTACGCGACCCCGGGGAGTACGATTAAGATAACCTATTTGTAATAAATAAGGCTCGTGTACCTCCTCGATCGTCTTGGCATCTTCTCCCGTGGCTGCCGCTACCGCTTCCAATCCCACGGGTTTACCTTGAAACTGTTGGATCATCGTCTTTAATACTAATCGATCGGTCCAATCTAAACCCATAGAATCTACATTTAATTGATTTAATCCCTCAGCGGCTAACTGGGGGCTAATCATAGTTTCTCCCTTCACCTGCACATAGTCGCGTACTCGTTTTAATAAACGATTGGCAATGCGTGGAGTTCCCCGACTGCGACGGGCAATTTCGATCGCACCCGCTTCAGTAATGGGAATATTAAAAATAGTAGCACTTCTGAGAATAATTGCCGTCAATTCCTCAACTGTATAGAAACGCAGACGTTGAATCATGCCAAAACGATCGCGTAAAGGGGAAGTTAAAGAGCCAACTTTGGTAGTAGCACCGATTAAAGTAAAGGGAGGTAAAGAAATACTGCGAATTTTCGCCGCTTGACCCTTGCCAATCGTCACATCCAGGCGATAATCCTCCATCGCTGGGTATAATAACTCCTCCGTCACCCGATTCAGTCGATGAATTTCGTCGATAAAAAGAATATCCCGGGGTTGAAGATTGATCAGGATGCCGGTAATATCCCGGGGACGCTCTAAAGCGGGGGCGGCGGTAATGCGGCAATTTACTCCCATCTCGGCCGCTAAAATTAAAGCCATGGTGGTTTTTCCTAACCCCGGCGGTCCGTAGAAGAGTAAATGATCGATCGCTTCTTGTCTAGCTTTGGCCGCGGCGATGGTGACTTTTAGATTAGCCTTTAAGTCCTGTTGACCGATATAATCCTCTAGGGATTGCGGACGAATCTGCGCTGCTGCTTTTTCCGTTTCTTCTATAGTGGGATTGGGAGTGAGCAGATTTTCCTCGGCAGCCGGGGGGGAATTGTGCGATCGTTTGATGGCCATTGTTACAATCAAGAGTCTAGGATATGTTAGCGAAGCGGATTTTGCCTTGTTTGGATGTCAATAAAGGTCGGGTAGTTAAAGGGGTTAATTTTGTCAATCTTCAGGATGCTGGCGACCCCGTGGAGTTAGCCCGCTTGTATAATCAGGCAGGGGCCGATGAGTTGGTTTTTCTTGATATTACTGCTACCCATGAAGATCGCGACACGATTATTGATGTAGTCTATCGTACGGCGGAACAGGTTTTTATTCCTCTGACAGTGGGTGGCGGTATCCAATCCTTAGAAAATATTAAAAATTTGTTAAGAGCCGGGGCCGATAAAGTCAGCATTAACTCGGCTGCCGTGCGCGAGCCGAAATTGCTCGATCGAGCCAGCGATCGCTTTGGGAAACAGTGTATTGTGGTGGCGATCGATGCTAGACGACGTAAGGATGAGCATAACCCCGGTTGGGAGGTTTATGTTCGGGGTGGACGCGAAAATACGGGTATTGATGCTTTATTATGGGCGCAAGAAGTGGAAAAACGCGGGGCGGGTGAGTTGTTAGTTACCAGTATGGATGCTGACGGCACGCAAGCGGGTTACGATCTGGCCTTGACAAAAGCGATCGCTGAAAGGGTGGAGATTCCTGTGATTGCTTCGGGAGGAGCGGGTAATTGTCAGCATATCTACGAAGCATTGACGGAAGGGCGGGCAGAAGCAGCTTTATTGGCTTCTTTGCTCCATTATGGTCAATTAACCATCGCTGAGGTCAAAAATTATCTGCAAAATCACCAAGTACCCGTGCGTTAGCCGGGGAAAATGAGAGCAAGATTTGCAGAACTTAATCTAGGGATTGAGTCGCTTTTTCGGGAAAAGGATTTCTTTAGGCTGCAAACCAAGAAGAGTAAGGTTTACACCTATTACTGAAAGTCAATGGCTGACGGCTGATAGCCCCGATCGAGAAACCGGCAAAAATCCCTGTTTTTAACTTCAGTCCGATTATCCCTGGGGAAAATTATGTATTAGAATAGATGAAAGTTAACAAAATTTAAAATATGTTAGTTCCGATTCTCATCTTTGACCTCGGTCTTGTGGCTTGGTCATTGCATCTGATGCAGCAAGCGTTCGACAGGCAAGAGTTTTCCTTGATGCTGGCGGGAACCTTGGTGGCAGCAGCGGCAGCGGCTATGTTAGTAGTTTATTTCCTCATGGGTCACTGTTTAACCTATTTAACCCAAATTTCGGCTCCTGTCTAAATGGGGGCGATTGTTTCACTCTTGTGGATGAGCGATCGTCTTGGCAGTGACAAATTTTTTTCTCGCCCCCCCTTGACAAAATGATTCTATTTAAGCTATATTCAAAAATGGTCTTCGCGGGGTTATAGCTCAGTTGGTAGAGCACCTCAATGGCATTGAGGGGGTCAGCGGTTCGAATCCGCTTAGCTCCATAAAGTTAGGATAAGAGTTTCAGAGTTGCTTGGACCAGAAAAGTAACGAGGAGATGCTAGATTGAAAGAGGATTTCTGGTTAGAAAAGTCTCTTTTTACCTCGATACTCTCTCAGGACAAAATTAATAAACCTCTTGCATAATTAATTTTTGAGGGTTCAAAAAAGGCAAAAACAAGGATTAAATTACATAAAATCTGTAAATAGACCGTTTAATTGATTATTATTCATTCTTAATTCTCCTGACTACTAACTCCTGACTCCTGACTCCTAACCCTAACAACAATTTTTGATTTTTACAAGAGGTCTAATGATAGAGCTTTTTAAGCAACTACCTCGTTGGTTGCGGCTAAGTCTAGTTTTTCCGCTCTTATTTCTCAATGGTTGGTTATTATTCCAATTATTTAGCTATCTAGAACCCTTAGTCAGTATTTTTGTCACTGCTAGTTTACTAGCTTTTGTCCTAGATGTTCCCATCAAACTGCTGCAAAGACGCGGGGTTAATCGCAGTGGTTCGATCGCTATTGTCTTTTTAATTGCCCTATTAATTTTGAGCGTTTTAGGTTTAATTTTAATTCCCCAGATTGTCGAGCAATTAAGCAGTTTAATCAATAGTTTGCCCCAGTGGATCGAGTCGGGAACCGAACAGATACAAAATTTAGAAAAGTGGGATAAAACTCAGAAATATGCGATTTATATCGAGCAATCAATTACCCAGTTATCGGAACGACTAACTAACGTTTTACAAACTCTTAGCACTCAATTACTAAGCTTTGTGCTGGGAACTATCAACAGTATCCTAAACATTCTATTTGTTCTGGTTCTCACCGTCTTTCTTGTTCTCTATGGCGAACAAATTTGGGAGGGAATTTTTAGCTGGATTCCTGCTCCCTGGAATCTCAAATTAAGAACGATTATTCGTCAAACTTTTGAAACCTATTTTGCCGGTCAAACCATTTTAGCGGGAATTCTCAGCCTTGCTCAAATTTTTGTTTTTGTGATTCTCAAGGTTGATTATGCCCTATTATTTGGGGTGGCGATCGGTCTAACTACATTAATTCCTTTTGCCAGTGCCTTTGCCATTATTGGGATTAGTACCCTACTGATGTTTCAAGATTTTTGGTTAGGATTAAAAGTTTTGACCCTGACTATTATTGTCGGTCAAATTAATGATAATGTCATCGCCCCTCGGTTAATGGGAGGCATGATCGGACTTAATCCCGTCTGGATTATCCTATCTCTTTTTATCGGGGGTAAAGTGGCAGGAATTCTCGGTTTATTGATAGCAGTTCCCATCGCTAGTGTGCTGAAAAGTACCATCGATATCATCCGCTCGCAGCAGCGGGAAAAAGAACCAGTAGTTTTCCTAGAAGAAACGGTGAAAAATTCCTCAGAGGAGAGCAAATAATAATAAATCCTGTTTAAAGGGAAGTGGGGTGTGGGGTGTGGGGTGTGGGGTGTGGGGAGGTGGGAGGGCTGTTTGTGGTGTGGGGTGTC
>NZ_JAPZQJ010000027.1:0-1132 GCF_027530405.1 Microcystis sp. LE19-41.2A
TTGCTAATAAACATAGCAAAATTATAGATGATTTCCTGACCTAAGATCACATTTTATTCTTTTTTCCACTTCAATCTAAGAATTGAGAAAAAAGCAAAACCTTATATTATACCATAAAAAAATTATGCAAGAGGTCTATTGAATGTTAAGAAGTGCGGAAGGTGGGTTGTAATTATTCTGTACAAAGATGAGAGGATTTTTCGTACCTGCTCTGATACTCTGGTTTTTATTCACCTTTAATGAGAGGAAATAACCTAGTGAAGCTCAATGCCCTTAATTCTTTAGCTTTCGCCACAGGGACAGTAACTCTACTGTTAAGTAGCGTGTCTTCTGTTAGTGCTTATACCATTTATACAAATCGGACTGCCTGGGAAGCGGCACTCGCCACTAACCCCTCGTACAAGATTACCATTGATACCTTTAGCAATACTATTTCTTCGGCACAGTCAATTACCCTAGATTCAGGGATTGTTTCCACTAATTCCGCTCCTCCCACACTGCCTAATTCGTTTAATAACAACAGTGTCAGCATCGTCAATCCTGGTGTTTACGATAATGCTTCCGGTACACTTGCGGGTGCTTCTGATACCATAACCTGGCAGTTTCCTGCTACCGTGTTGGCTTTTGGTGCTGACTTTTCCCGCATTGATGAGTTAACTCTTACTGGCAATTTCGATGGCACAGGAGACCAAACTATTTCTATCAATCCTACAATTGGTGGAGAGAATGGGTTTCTCGGTATTATCGGGACAGCAGAATTTAGTTCTGTTATCTTTGCCAATAATACAACAGCTGTCGATAGTTTTAGTATTGACAATGCTTCCTTTGCCACCAAAGTTCCTGAACCCAATGCGGTTGTTGCTTTCGCCATACTTGGGGGCAGTCTGTTGTTAATTAAGAAAGCCAAGGGCAGCTGACCGGCTGACAAGCAGATTGAAAGTGAGAAGTGATCAGTAATCAGTAATCAGTAATCAGTGAAAAGACAGTAGGCAAGTGCTATTTAATACTACTCACTTAACACATACTGTGGGTGCATCTGACATTAGCAGAAATACCGACAATCAGCAATTATTAGTGACTCTTAAATGATGACAAATGTATCAGCAGCTGCCTGTAAGCATCCCACCGAAAA
>NZ_JAPZQJ010000047.1:0-7893 GCF_027530405.1 Microcystis sp. LE19-41.2A
GTTTACCCATTGTTGCTATTGCGATACCCCTTTTAAAGAGCCTACCTAGTCATCCATGCTGTACCTCATTCAACTGAAACCCGCTATAGGATTGTTCGCCTTACCGTTAGCTTGTTCTGGTGCGACATATTCCGCTGAACCGATTACCGTACCAGTAACAGAACGATTAAGAGGTGTAACAACTCTAGACGCGCCAAAATCCACTAAAACCGCTTTCTTGTCTGAGTTACGTCTAATAATATTTTCTGGTTTAATATCTCGGTGAACTACTCCCCGACTATGGATAAAATCTAAAACTGGCAAAATATCTGTTAATAAAGCTTTAATCTTCGCTTCATTAAATACCCCTTGGCTTCTTAATTCTTGTTCTAAATTCTGTCCTTCAATATATTCTTGTACCAAATATTGACGGTCATCATCATGATTGAGATAAGCGAAAAGTTCAGGAATTTGGGGATGTTTTCCTAATTTTTCTAATTGGATTGCTTCTTTTTCAAACAATTCTGAGGCTTTCTCAATTGTATCAGTTCCTTGAGCCGAAGGAAAAAACTGTTTAATCACACAATAAGGTCGAGAAGGCTTACTATAATCTATCGCTTTAAAAGTGCGACCAAATCCTCCTTGACCAATTAATTTAATTGCTTGATAACGCTCCTGTAAGAACAATTTAGAGCGGCATTTTTCACAGAATTTATTGCCATCTGGATTGGCTGAGGAACAATTAGGATTGAGACACAGACTCATGGTTTTTACTCCTTTAAGTAGTTGGGTTGACGTTAAAAAAGTAGCTCTCTTAGGTTTGGTGGGTAAAATGTATTCTAAGATACAGTCCTGCCGGCAAGCGAGTGGAAGGAACCACAGAGACACAGAGGACACAAAGATTGATCACTTCTATAGTAAGTTAAACTGATCAGACAAAAGACCTCTTGCAAAAGTCTTAAGTCGATCCTTGTACAGCAACATTTTTGAAGATTATCAACTACTAATAAATAATTAACTGAAAGTCCCTCCCATTATTGTTTCTATCGTTTGTTTTCGGATTTATGCAAGAGGTCTTTTTTCAGCAAACCCTATACAAAAAAAGGAGTGAAAATAATCACTCCTACTGATAATCAGAAGAAAAAATGGCTTAAACCTAGAGAGCGTTGGCTCCCGCTACTACTTCTAGCAATTCTTGGGTAATAGCGGCTTGACGCGCCTTGTTGTAGGTACGGCTTAAAGTCCCGATTAACTCGCTGGCGTTCTCGCTGGCGTTGCTCATCGCCGTCATCCGGGCTGCTAATTCACTCGCTGCCGATTCCTGGAGAGCGCGCAGTAATTGGTTATTTAAGTACAAAGGTAGGAGAGAATCGAGGATTTGGACGGGATTCTGCTCAAAAATCATGTCTTGGGGAAAAACCTGCGCCGGTTGGCTGGCCATTTTTTCCCGTTGTACCTTAAATTTTCCTTCTTTAGTCACCAAACGGAAAATCTCGTCATCCTGTACCGCTAAACCTTGGGTAGTTAAAGGTAACAGGGTTTGAATCACCGGAGTGGCACTGATCAGGGAGATAAAACGAGTATAAATTAACTCGACGCGATCAACAGTTTCCGATAAAAATAAGGAAAGTAATTCATCCCCAATAGTGCCAGCTTCATCGGCAGTGGGAATCTGTTCGAGGTTGATAAATTTAGCGGCAATGGGAGCATTCCGGCGCTCGAAATATTGTGCCGCTTTCCGGCCGGCAACCACTAATTGATACTTAATCCCTTGCTCTTTTAATTCATTCATCCGTTGTTCGGCACGACGGATGACGTTAGTATTATAACCGCCACAAAGACCTCGATCTCCTGTGACTACTAACAGAGCCACGGTTTTTACTTCCCGTTGGGCCAGCAGGGGTAAATTAACATCACTAAAGGCTAAACGACCTTGGAGATTATAAAGGACCTGAGCGAGGGCATCGGCAAAAGGACGGGTACAGAGAACTTGTTCTTGGGCGCGGCGCACTTTTGCGGCCGCCACCAGACGCATGGCCTCGGTAATTTTTTTGGTATTTTTGACCGATTGAATTTGGTCGCGAATCGCTTTGAGATTAGGCATAATTCAGTTATCAGTTATCAGTTATCAGTTATCAGTTATCAGTCAAGAGTCGGGGTTTAGGAGGGAATGGAGAGGTGGGGAAACAGGGAAATGGGGAGATAGAGAAATTTCAACTCATACCCCAAAACCCCAAAACCTCAACACCCCATCCCCCAAAACCTAACCCCCATTACCAACATTCATTTACTGATTACCGAGATTATTTAAAAGCCTGTTTGTACTCATTGATGCCATCTTTGAGCAGGCCTTCCGCTTCGTCGTTGAGTTGTTTTTCAGTGCTGACGATCTCAACGTAGCGAGGTTTGCTGGTTTTCAGGTATTCCCGTAAACCGGTGCAGAAATCGATAACTTTATCGGTGGCGATATCGTCGAGATAACCGTTTAAACCGGCATAAACCACCGCCACCTGTTCCCAAACGGCGAGGGGGAAGTTTTGGGGCTGTTTGAGGATTTGACGCAGACGTTGACCGCGAGCGAGTTGTGCTTGGGTGGCCGCATCAAGGTCAGAAGCGAATTGAGCAAAAGCTTCTAATTCGTCAAACTGGGCTAATTCGAGTTTTAATTTACCGGCAACTTTCTTCATCGCTTTCGTTTGGGCCGCCGAACCCACGCGGGATACGGAAATACCAGCGTTAATAGCGGGACGGAAACCAGCGTTAAAGAGGTCGGTGGAGAGGAAGATCTGACCGTCAGTAATCGAAATTACATTGGTGGGAATGTAGGCAGAAACGTCACCGGCTTGGGTTTCGATAATCGGCAGGGCGGTCATGCTGCCACCACCGAGGGCATCGCTGAGTTTAGCGGCGCGCTCTAGTAAACGGGAGTGGAGATAGAAAACGTCGCCGGGGTAAGCTTCCCGACCGGGAGGACGACGCATGAGCAGGGATAGCTGACGATAAGCTTGAGCCTGTTTGGTGAGGTCATCGTAGATAACTAGGGTCGCTTTGCCTTTATACATGAAGTATTCGGCGATCGAAGCTCCGGTGTAGGGGGCGATATACTGGAGGGTGGCGGGGTCGTTAGCGTTAGCGGCCACCACCACGGTGTAATCCATGGCACCTCTTTGGGTGAGGGTGTCGATTACTTGGGCGACGGTGGAGGCTTTTTGACCGATGGCGACATAGACACAGATCACGTCTTCGCTTTTCTGGTTAATGATCGTGTCAATGGCGATCGCTGTTTTACCGGTTTTTCTGTCACCGATAATTAACTCCCGTTGACCACGACCGACGGGAATCATGGCATCGATAGCGGTAATGCCGGTTTGCATCGGTTCACAGACGGATTTGCGAGCGACAATACCGGGGGCGGGGGATTCCACCAGACGGGTTTCGCTGGCGAGGATGTCCCCTTTACCGTCGATGGGACGACCGAGAGCATCAACCACGCGGCCGACTAAGGCTTCACCCACGGGAACCTGAGCGATTTTACCGGTAGCTTTCACCGTACCGCCTTCTTTAATCCCGAAACCGTCACCCATTAACACTGCACCGACGTTATCTTCTTCGAGGTTAAGGGCGATGCCGACGGTTCCATCTTCAAATTCTAATAGTTCTCCCGACATGGCTTGTTGTAGGCCGTAGATGCGGGCAGTACCGTCACCCACTTGCAGGACGGTTCCCACGTTGGAGACCTGTACTTCTTGGTTATAGGATTCGATCTGTTGACGAATAATCGTGCTAATTTCGTCGGGTCTGATAGCTACCATAGTTTAATCTGGGAAAAAGTAAAAAATTAGAAGGTGAAAAAACGGCAAAAAAGAGAGATTAGATGACCTTAGCGCAGGGAGAGGCTGAGGCGTTGTAGTTGACCGCGAATGCTGGCATCAAAGACCTGAGAACCGACTTTGATCACCACACCACCGATCAGGCTGCCATCAACTTTGGTTTTCAGTTCGACCACGTTCGCCCCGGTGAGGGTTTTCACTTTGTCGATGACGATTTGTTTTTGGCTATCGTTCAATTCGGTGGCCGAGGAAACTTCCGCTAAAACGGTGTTAGTCAGCACTCTGGCCAGGGTGAGATATTGTTGACAAACGGGTTCTAAAAATTGAATCCGACGTTTATCGACCAATAACATCATGAAGTTAGTTAAATAGGGATTGGCGCTGCTCCCCATTACTTGGGAAAGAACGGCTTTTTTAGCTTCTTCTTTGATGACGGGATTGCCAATAAAAGCTCTTAGATCGGGAGCATTTTCCAACAATTCTAAGAGGGATTTAATTTCGCCGCCAATCGCTTCTAATTGTCCGCTGCTTTGGGCGACGGAAAGTAATGCTTGGGCGTAGGGTTCGGCTATTTCTGAACTGATTAAACTTCCCTGCATCTATTTACCTCCTAGGTTGGCCAAACTGCGATCAATTAGGGTTTGTTGTACCGATTCTTCCAGGCCGGCGCTTAACTGGGATTCCACGTTAGCTAAGGCTAAAGCGGTAATTCTTTGGCGTAATTCTACTAAAACGCGATCCTGTTCCGCCGAGAGATCTTTAGCGGCACTTTCGCGCATTCTTTGAATATCGAGTTCGGCTTGGGCGGCGATGTCGGCGGTGACAGTTTTAGCTCTATCTCGAGCATTATTGATAATTTGTCCCGCCTCTTGTTTTGCTAGGGCGAGTTTTTTCTGTTCTTCGGCGAGGGCGTTAGCGGCAATATTTTTCCGGTTTTCAGCTTCGGCTAAAGCTTCCGCAATCTTCGACTGACGTTCTCCGAGGATTTGTCCGAGAACTTTGCGGCCGTAGAAGATGATTAAACCGAGCAGAATCGAGAGGTTAAATAGGTTAGTTCCTAGGATATCGGTGTTGATGCCGAATCCTTCTGCTGCCGCTTCCTTCGCCTCCGTGGCTAATAATAAAACTGTGTCGATGATCATGATTATTGAGGGCGGGGAGTAGGTTATTCAGTTATCAGTTATCAGTTATCAGAGGTAAGTTATCAGTCTTCTAACTCCTGACGACTGAGTTCTATCTTTTTACTGATCACTGTTATTAACCAATGGCTGGGGTTTAGCGAACGAGTTCAGGGCCGAGGAGTTTTTCGAGAATTTGACGGGAAAGAGAGGCCACTTGTCCTTCTAGAGAACGAAAGGCTTCTTCTTTCTGTTGGGCAATTTCGGCGGCGACGGCTTCCTTACGGGCGATCGCTTCTTTTTGGGCTGCGGCAACTCGTTCGCTGGCTAGTTTTTGGGCCTCGGCCTGCGCTTGGGCGATAATCTCTTGGGATTGTTTACGAGCCGAAGTTAATTGCAATTCGTACTCTTGTACCAGTGCTTCGGTTTTGGCTAGTTGTTCTTTGGCTCCGCCTTCAGTTTGCCGAATATACTCCGCCCGTTCATCTAAAACTTTACTGAGGGGTTTATAAAAAACGGCGTTCAGGATCACTGCCAAAAGAATAAACTGTAGTGCCATCACTGGCAGGGTGGCATCGAAATCAAACATTGATTTATTCCTGATAAATAGAAGCTATAGACAGGTTCAAAAAAGGAAGATGATCCCCCTGCTTTAACAATAAACAGTCAGGGGGAATCACTAAAATTCCCTTAACTAGCTATCAGCCTTCCGTCCCCAAAACCAGATTTTTTAGTTGGCTGCTTTGGCGTTTTTTGAGAGTTTTGAAAACTCCGCTGCCAAGCTGAGGACTGGGGGCTGATAGCCCACTGCTTTTTTAATTAGGCGAAGGGGTTAGCGAACAGTAAAACGAGAGCGATAACCAAGCCGTAGATGGTTAAGGATTCCATGAATGCCAAGCTGAGGAGAAGGGTACCACGAATTCTTCCTTCAGCTTCGGGTTGACGGGCGATACCGGAAACAGCTTCTCCAGAAGCGGTACCTTGACCAACACCGGGGCCGATAGCGGCTAAACCAACGGCGAGGGCGGCGGCGATAACGGAAGCGGCAGCTACTGTGGGGTTCATGGTGATTTTTTCCTCTATTTACTAATCAATTTCAATCTGTTGTTTACAGAGCGCGTTCTCAGCCGTAAAAAATGGCTGGTTTTCTGCTCAAAACTCCCGAAAGAGTTTTTGGGAAAGAACGATCTGGGAATTCAGTTGCTCATCCTGAATTCGACCAATAATTTCTTAGTTATTATCCTATTATTTGGACACTTTTTCCTAAGAAATTTTTCTTTTTTCGTCCCTCGCTTTTAAGCGTGTTCTTCTTCGTGTTCCGATTCCAGGGCCTCATGGATATAGGCCCCGGCAAGGGTGGCGAAGACAAGGGCCTGAATAGCGCTGGTAAATAAACCGAGAGCCATCAGGGGTAGGGGTACGACTAGGGGGACAAGGAAGACCAATACGGCTACTACCAACTCGTCTGCAAGGATGTTTCCGAAAAGACGGAAGCTGAGGGAGAGGGGTTTGGTAAAGTCTTCTAAAATTTTGATCGGTAATAGCACGGGAATCGGCTCTAGGTAGTGAGCGAAGTAACCGAGTCCTTTTTTACTGATGCCTGCGTAGAAGTAAGCGAGGGAAGTCAGTAGGGCTAACGCCACCGTGGTATTGATGTCGTTAGTGGGGGCGGCTAATTCTCCTTCGGGCAGTTCGATTAACTTCCAAGGAATCAAGGCCCCTAACCAGTTAGAAACGAAAATAAATAAAAATAGGGTGCCGATGAAGGGCAACCAGGGTCGATATTCCTTTTCTCCTAGCTGGTTTTTGGCTAAATCGCGCAGAAATTCCAGAACGTACTCCATGAGGTTTTGAATACCGCTAGGGACTTTCTGGATTTTGCGGGTAGCGGCGATCGAGGCGATGATTAAGATAGCGAAGACGATCCAGGAGACCGCGATCACTTGCCCGTGAATTTTTAGTCCGCCGATGTGCCAGTACCAGTGTTGTCCCACTTCCAGGGAAGCGAGACTATAAAAATTAAGCACACTTAAACTGTCTAACATTTCCACCTTGGGGAGATTCAGGTTCGCAACTCAGGGTTATTTTGAACGGTTAAAGGGTTTAGGAATCGGCTTTCTGCTCCAGCTTGAAGATGGTTTGCAGGGTATAGACGATGATTGCGCCTTTATAGGTCAAAAAACCCAAAAAAACTGGCACTATGTGCAGTTCTTGCCAACGACTGGCGATGATGATTAATCCAGCGAATAGGGCTAATCCTTTTTTGCCTACCCGATTTTTCGTTACCCCCAATTTTTCCACTTCCCCGGCCAGGAGTTTTAGGTAAACGACTCCCACCATTGCCCCTAATAGGTAATTAAGGGCAGTATTGAGGGAATAAAACAGCCACACGGGTATAAAGATCAGACCGCTTAAGATCAGGGTGGTGATCAATAGGGTGTTTTGTAGTTGATAGTATTCCCGCATCGGATCTGACGACGGGTTGGTTTCTGGGGTTGGGGGAGATTCGATCGATGGGTCAGACAAGGTACACCTAAATCAGCGATAGACTAATCTCAATATCTGGATTGCTTTCCCAGCTATGACGCTCAGGTAAGCCACAAGACATATTATCACGGCAGTGGCAACAATTATTAAGCAATTGTAAATTGTCTTGATTCCCCCCGCTCGCAGCCGTCAGCTTTTTTCTCTCCCCCTCCCCTGCTCCTTTTTCCCCACTTCCCCAACTCCGGCGCCCCCTCTTGCCTGTTCCCTAAAACCAGAGACTTCCTACCTCACTATTAAGATCACTGCGATAAGTAGTCGTGCAAAATTAATTTCCTAGTCGAGACTCCGAGACTCCGAGACTCCGAGACTCCGAGACAGCTATCAGGGATCGGATTTGAGTTTTCAGTTCACTGTTTACTCACATCAGCAAAAGGCTGACGGCTGAGAGCTTAGATGTGTAATTAATTTTGCTTAGGTAC
>NZ_JAPZQJ010000514.1:0-31819 GCF_027530405.1 Microcystis sp. LE19-41.2A
TAGGGCATACCGGAACCTTTGGGCTCGATCCAATAAACGCTTGGGGAGAGAATACCTCTACTTTTTCAGAAGCAATTCTGTCTAAGCAAGTAATCTCTGTGAACCAAGAATCCCCGTCTCTTTAGAGCGGGGAGTGTCAAGTCAATGATTCGCGTTATCCTAGTAAGCAGGCAATCGCAGCTTCTCTAGTAGCTAATCTGACAGAGGGAGTTTTAATTTGGCAGGTTGCCTGCGAATATTTAGCGGCAAGCCGCAAACTTGAGCCATTTGGGTATGACAGAGCGCAAGCCTATCAGTACATTCGAGATTTGCAACAGGTTTGGTACACAGCTTTGCCAACTTGGGCTGTGATTAATCGTGCTGAGGACTTGATGATCCGTTTTAGTTTGTCTCATTGGGATTCGATGGTGGTTGCTGCTTGTTTGGAAGCAAACGTCGAAACTCTCTATACAGAAGACTTTGGGTATTCAGACATTGATGGGCTGAAAATTGTCAATCCTTTCAAGAGTCCCTAAACCTGCCGCATCATAAGTCGTTTCCCATACCCCACTTCCCACGAAAAACTTTTTCTCTATGTGGAGAAAGATTCGCCAATAGACTGAACAAGAACCTCTAGATGGGCGAGGCTATGGGTGGCCATGGCAGTAAATCGCAGACGACTGGTGGGAACGGTAGGAGGACGAATTGCGGGGGCAAAAATCCCTTTTTCTAGCAGTTTTTGCGATAATTCTAGGGCTTGACCCGGATTGGCCACCGGTAAACATAAAATCGCCGCTTCCGAAGGCAATATATTAAGATTATTTAATTTACTCTTGACAAAATTAATATTTTGGTGTAGGCGTTGGCGACGTTCCGGCTCCAGACGAATAATCTCTAAAGCCATTCTAGCGGCGGCGGTGTCGGCGGGGGATAAACCGGTAGTATAGATCCAGGTGGCGGCGCGATTGCGGATAAAATCGATAATTTTGGCGTTTCCGGTCACATACCCCCCTAAACTGCCCAAAGCTTTACTCAGGGTTCCCATCTGAATTAATTCCCGTCCCTGACAACCACAATATTCCACGCAACCTGTGCCATTTTCCCCCATAACCCCGGTAGCGTGGGCCTCATCCACCAAAACCATGCAATTATAAATCTCGGCTAGAGCGAGAATTCCCGCTAGGGGACAGATATCCCCATCCATACTAAACACTGTATCAGTGAGCAGTAAACAATGACGATAGTGATGACGGTGGGCTAATAGCTGATTTTCTAAGTCTTCGAGACTATTGTGCCGGTATTCTTTCACCGTGGCACCGCTTAACTTGGCTCCATTTTTGAGGCTAGAGTGATTGTATTGATCGCCTAAAATCAGGTCTTTCTGCCCCACTAAACAGGTAATTGTCCCCAAATTGGCTAAATATCCCGAACTAAAAACGATCGCGTCTTCGCTATTTTTAAAAGATGCGATCGCTAATTCTAAGTCTCGATGAAGATCTCGGTGTCCACTTAATAGACGCGAGCCGGTGCTTCCGGTTCCATAGCGTTGTGTCGCTGCTATGGCTGCCGCGATCATTCTTTCATCGGCTGCTAATCCCAGATAATCATTACTGGCAAAATTGAGCAGCGATCGACCCTCTAATTCTATAACGGCTCCGCCCCGGCCTTGAATGGTTTTAACCCTTCGATACCAATTAGCCCGATGGAGGGTTTTTAAGCTATCCTCAATCCAAGAGTAAGGATGATTCATAGGCGATTGATCAATATAGTGGTTAGCTAGGGGAAAAATAGCCAGATTGTTGCCGAAAAAGGCTCTTTTAAGGGTTAATAGTTTCGTAAAAACGACAATCTTGACAGGGACCTGGGGGGTTAATCGCACAGCGCAACAGTTCGGATCTGGCGTTAAAACGACAACTAGCATCCCCCATCACCCAACGTCCTTCAATCAAACTTTTTTCGTTCGGAGTGGGAGCAGTTTGTACATAAAGGGAAATTTTGCGTAAACAATAGCCACCAATCTTGTATTGGTACTGGTGGTGACGTTCCAAAACTGCGTAGGTTTGTCCTTTCAATGCCAAATAATTACCCGGTTGTGGCATCCAATCCAATTGGATCTCTCCCAAACTTTGCCGCGGATGGGTTAGAATAACCTCCGTTGTTAATGAATCTTGTTCCATGATTATCCCTGTATTCTGGGCTACCTTTGCTCAATGGTAGCTTAGATCTCCGAGTCGATTAATAATTATATCTCCTGCAAAAATCAAAAATCTGCCGTTAGGTGAGCAGACCCCCAGACAGAAGACTCCGAGACGGGGGGAGAAAAAAGACAAGAGACAACTATCCTAGAATTGCCAATTTCCCGATTAAAGTGGAAGATAAACCGCAGGATTTTTCCGAGAATTTACTTTATGGTTTACCCCATCCCGCCTGAAGATAATCTACCGCAAAAATTTCCGAAAATTCCCTTAGATCGTCGCGCCTATGCTTTCCTGATCGACTTTGCCTCGATCTGGTTTTTAAGCTCCTTTGCTAACGGTACACCTGTACTGCAATTCTTCCTTTTTCTCCTGATCTGGTGGTGTTTGCGGGTGTTATTAGTCGCGCAGAATCAGGGTCAGAGTTTAGGACGTTGGGCCCTGGATATGAAGATCATCGATCTACAACTTCAGCGTTTACCCGGAATTTTGGAGTTAAGCAAACGAGAGGCGATCGCTGGTGGGGGGGCAGCTTTAATGATGCTAGGGTTAAATACTTTTTTTGGCAATCCTTTAAGTTTGATTTTACTATCTTCGCCCCTTTTCGCCGATTGTGGTATGGCGATCGGCGATGAACAATTTAACCGCGCTTTCCACGATCGCATCGGTGGCACGATTGTTATTCCCACCCGTCGGGGTTTTTCTCTCGATCTACGTTTAAGAAGGCTTTGGTATCAAGTTAAGGGCAGAATGAGAAGATAAATATCAGTTATCAGTTATCAGTTATCAGTTATCAGTGATCAGTTTTAAGTTTTGAGTTTTAAGTGAGCAGTATTATAGCAGTTTTCATCAGAATGAGGTATGGGCAAGGGGCTTAAGCCCTTTGTTGGCAAAACTTGTCGATACCTCAGTAACGTGAAAAGTGCTATATGTGGGTTTTCCTGTAACGGGAAAACCCTTGATTTTGTCTCCCTGACTTGGTAATAGTCAGGAAAGATTAAGACTCCTGATGAGATCGCATTACAGTGGGAATTTAGGAAATCGGATCAGCGTTGGCATCGAAAAGCCCATAATTAAAGTTATTCCCCCATCCGACGGGCATCGGTGGGGGACAAGAATTAGTCTATTAGGAGTTTACCAAAATGTCAGAAGACAGATTAGAGCGGATCGAGAGAATAGTGGAATCGAACGCTCGCGCTATTCAAGCCCTAGCTGATGCCGTCGCTAGTGACCGCGAGGAACGGAAACAGGAGAAAAAAGGGCTTTACGATTACCTAGCTCGAATAGCAAGCGCACAATCAGATTTTTATGAGACTCAAGCCGATTTTTACCGGCATCTAGAGAGAATGGATGATCGACACGCTCAAATGATTGAAATCATCCGACAGATTAACAAGAACAGAAGCGATCAAGCCTAACCTCTAGAAGTTGCCCGTAGCCGTGCCTACGGGCTTAATTAAGCCCGTAAATATTTCGATAATGGGGTTGATGCTATAGCAGTTTTTATCAGAATGAGGCATGGGCAAGGGGCTTAAGCCCTTTGTTGGCAAAACTTGTCGATACCTCAGTAACGTGAAAAGCGCTATAAATAGCAGTTTCCCAGCATCTTTTCACTGTTTACTGTTTACCGATCACTGAAAAAGGCGGGATCGGCCGGGATCGAACCGGCGGCCTAGTGCTTAGGAGGCACTCGCTCTATCCAACAGAGCTACGACCCCAATTTTTTCCCTAACCATGATAAGACATCCACGGCTAAACTGTTGATTGCCGTGGATTATTTAGGGTTTGCTGAATAAATCTAACAACCTTGTTGGATAAGGTTTTTAGACTTTTTTCCCTCAAAAAGTGCCGACCATTGGAGTGATTGGGGGGAAAATTCCGGGACTTTTTCCCTGAAAATTAGGTAATTGACCACCTGAAAATGGGTAAAACCCCACACCCTACCCCCACGAAAAACTTTTTGCCGCAAACCCTATTTAGGGTTTTTTTTGGGGGGGTAATCTCGACTAATCGGCTAAAAAACGCCTCGATACCCACCCACTTTCTGTTTTATGGCCGTGACATTGGCAGTATGTTAATTTTATTTGCCCTTGAGGGCTTTTTGAAAATTCTTGCGGTAGGCGGGATTAACAGCCAAAAGAAGCGGCCAGAACAGCGTTAGAGCTAAACGATTGGGTAAACTGGGACTAAAATTAGTGCTTCTGTACCCATTCCAGAATTTCCAACCACCGGCACCATAAACAATTATTAAGATAAAAATAACCAGTCTCATGCCATCTCATCCTTGAATTTAGAGAATTCACATCTCCTATTTTAAGCTTGGGTTTTGCCGACTTGGGAAAAGAAAATATTGTTCTGAATCGGGGGGACGGTGTTAGAATGCCGGTTAGGAACTGGCTCGATCGAGGTCGGGAAACTAAAGCCATAATTTGGAAAAACTATTTAAAAACGGCGAAAAGATAGCCTTGGGAGGAAATTATGCGAGCGGTATTAATGGCAGGTGGTTCAGGGACAAGATTACGTCCGCTTACTTGTGATCTTCCCAAACCGATGGTCCCGATTCTCAACCGTCCCATCGCCGAACATATTATTAATTTACTACGAAAGCATGACATTACCGAAATTATCACCACCCTGCACTATCTCCCCGATGTCATGCGCGACTACTTTCAAGACGGCAGCGACTTTGGGGTAAAAATCACCTACGCTGTGGAGGAGGATCAACCCCTAGGCACCGCAGGATGTGTGAAAAATATTGCCGAATGGTTAGATGATACCTTTCTGGTGATTAGTGGCGATAGTATCACCGATTTTGACCTGCAAAAAGCGATCGCATTCCATAAAGGTAAAAACTCGAAAGCAACCCTCGTCCTGACGCGGGTTGCCAATCCGATCGAATTTGGGGTAGTGATTACCGACAAAGAAGGCAGAATTCGCCGTTTTATCGAAAAACCATCCACCAGCGAGATTTTTTCCGATACTGTCAACACCGGAACCTATATTCTCGAACCAGAAGTCCTCGATTATCTCCCCTACAAAGAAGAAGCCGACTTTTCTAAAGATTTGTTTCCGCTGCTGCTGCAAAGGGGCGAACCTATGTATGGTTATGTGGCCGATGGTTATTGGTGCGATGTCGGTCATCTGGAGGCCTACCGAGAAGCGCAATACGACGCTTTATCCGGCAAAGTTAACCTAGAATTTCCCTATCGAGAAAAATCCCCCGGGGTGTGGGTCGGTACTAATACCTATATCGATCCTAGCGCCCACATTGAGGCCCCGGCCATGATCGGCAATCATTGCCGCGTTGGTGCAAATGTTCTGATCGAGAGGGGTTCGGTTATCGGCGATAATGTCACCATCGGTGCTGGTTCCGATCTGAAACGTCCCATCCTCTGGAATGGTGTGGTGATCGGGGATGAGGTCAATTTAGCCGCTTGTACGATCGCTAGGGGAACCAGAATCGATCGACGGGCCCAGGTACACGAAGGTGCGGTGATCGGACAATTATCGATCGTCGGGGAAGAAGCGCAGATCAATTCCGGGGTCAGAGTCTGGCCGAGTAAACAGATCGAATCGGGAGCCATCCTCAATATTAACCTGATTTGGGGAAATACTGCCCATAAAAACCTCTTTGGTCAACGAGGAGTATCGGGACTCGCTAACATCGATATCACGCCCGAATTCGCCGTTAAACTGGGGGCAGCCTACGGTTCCATCCTGAAACCGGGGTCAACGGTAATCGTCTCCCGGGATCAACGCAGTGTCTCGCGCATGGTCAGTCGATCGCTGATTGCCGGTTTAATGTCCGTGGGGGTGAATATCCAAAACCTACAAGCGAATGCTTTACCGATTTCGCGGACTTTAGTGGCTAAATTAAACGTAGTCGGTGGCATTCACGTTCGCATTCATCCCGATCGCCCAGATTTTCTCTTAATCGAGTTTTTAGACGAAAAAGGGATTAATGTTTCCAAAGCGAGGGAAAAGAAAATCGAAGGGGCCTATTTCAAAGAAGATCTGCGACGGGTGGGAATGCAGGAAATCGGCAGTATGTCCTATCCGGCTGATATTCTCGATAATTACCGCAAAACCTTTGAAACTCAGCTAAATGTAGAGGCTATTCGCAATAGTAGCTCCAAAATCGTCATTGATTACGCCTACGGAGTCTCAGGGGCAATTTTACCAGAATTACTGGCCAAATTTGGCTGTGATGCCGTGGTTCTCAATGCCAGTTTACGTCAGAATGCCCTTTCCATGCAGGAAAGAGAGTTACTAATCCATCAATTGGGCCATGTGGTGGAGGCCCTGAAAGCGAACTTAGGGGTACAGGTTTCGGCCAACGGGGAACAATTAGTCCTCGTCGATGAGAGTGGTTTATCGATTCGCGGGGAACAATTAACTGCTCTAATGGTGAATACAATTCTGACCGCCCATCCTCGCGGTACAGTGGTAGTGCCGGTTCATGCTTCTAGTGCCGTGGAACAGATCGCGCGTCGTCACGATGGCCGGGTGGTGCGGACAAAAGCCAGTCCTAGCGCTTTAATGGAAGGATGTCAAACCAATCCTAATGTGGTTTTAGGAGGATGTGGGCAAACTGGCTTTATTTTTCCGCAATTACATCCCGGTTTCGATGCCATGTTCAGCGTGGCGAAACTTTTGGAGATGTTAACCATTCAGGAACGTTCTCTAGCTCAGGTGCGGGCCGAGTTACCGCGCATTTATAATAAGAATACGGCGGTGCGCTGTCCTTGGAAAGTCAAGGGATCTCTGATGCGCTATCTGGTGGAGACTCACGCGGATCTTAATCTAGAGTTGGTCGATGGAGTCAAGGTGATTAATCCCCTTAATGATGACTGGGTATTGATTTTACCCGATGCTGGAGAACCTTTAGTGCATATCTATGCTAACAGTGAGCAGCGGGAATGGGTCGATCGGACAATTAAAGAATATCGTCATCGTGTCCAGTATTTCGTCGAACATTACCAGGGCGAAATAGTGATGATTTAAGAGTTTTCTGCCCTATTAGCCCCGAAACTTGACTATGATGACTTTTTTGACCTAAAAAGTGTCCTAGCCCTGTAGATGCTCATTTTTCCCGCAAAAGCAAGGCGATTCGATCAGCCGCTGCCTCACCAGTGCGGATCGCTCCCTCGAAAAATCCCGGCCAGCGATCGGCCATTTCTGTGCCGGCCCAGTGAATCGGTCCGACGGGAGTAAAAAGAGCCTCGCCGAAACTTGTCCAGACTCCGGGGGGCATAAAAGCGGAATATGCGCCACCAGTCCAGGGATCCCCAGGCCAATCCACCTCATCGTAACTGATCGGGAAAAGGGCCTCTTGACCGAAATAAATAGCTAAATCCGAGAGGACGGCGGCACGGCGCGCCGGACTACTCATGGAGCGCCAACGACTATAGCGATCGCCAACCACAAAGGTGGCGATTACCCCGACGCCGGTTTCGGGATCGGAACTATCGGCACAGAGTTCCAACCATTGACAATTCCCTTGAGCAAGTCCCGCTAGTCCCTGTTTTCGCCAGAAAGGTCGCTCATAGGAAATCAGGACTTTAGCGCAGCATCCCATCGGTACTCGTTGGGTTAGTTGTTCTCGCTGGGGTGGCAGCGGGGGATGATAAATAATGCGGCCGGCAAGATGGGGCGGCATGGCAATGATGGCAAATTTGGCGGTAAAAGTATTCTGGCTGGTTTCTACGGTCACGCCGGCCGAGTCGTAATTAAGGCGAAAAACCGGTTCCCCCAGTCGAATTCGCTCTCCTAACTCCGCCGCGATCTTGTCGGGAATTTGTCCCGCTCCGCCATGGATCAGTTCGGCTTCTGGATGTTCGGCCTGAGGGGCGCAATTTTGTCCCCAAAGAACGTGCAGTAGTGAGACTTGGTTGGGTTCGGCCGGCCCGAGAAAACCCACTGCACGCGCCATATAAGCAAAATACCATTGACCAAAATCTGTGCTGGTGTTTTCTTCAATCCACTGGGCAAAAGTTTTACTGTCTAGTTTTTTGGTGTGATCGTTGCTTTGGGGATAACCTGAAGGTAGGGTTTTGGTTAGTTCTTGAAAACGCGCCCATGCTGACATCGCATCTTGCCATTCTGCTGCGCCGATATCGGGTACTTCTCCCTCGTGGAAACCTTGAAAAAAACCATTGAATTCATAGCGTTTGTTGTTAAAGACTAGGACGGTTTTTCCCTGATTGGGAGAGGGAAAACGACGTATTTTATACTCGTCGAGGAGGGCTAAAAAACGCTCTTGGGTTGGGCCCACCCACTGACCACCTCGATCGATCCACTGTCCAGAGGGGAGATATTGACCAGACATTCTGCCACCGTAACGATTTCGCGCTTCGATTACCAGAACTTGATGACCTCGCCTCTGGAGATTACGCGCGGCGATTAATCCCGCTAATCCCGCCCCGACAACGATACACTCATAGCTAGTCAACTGGAGATTTGTCATGATTTTAGCTCCACAGAATATTTTATAATTAGGGTTTGCTGAATAAATCTAAAAACCTTGTTGGATAAGGCTTTTAGACTTTTTTGACCTCAAAAAGTCCCGACCCTTGCAGTGATTGAGGGGAAAATTCAGGTACTTTTTCCCTGAAAATTAGGTAATTGACCAGGTGAAAATGGGTAAAACCCCACACCCCACACCCCACACCCCACACCCTGCCACCAGGAAAAACTTTTTCAGCAGACCCTAATTAACAATTATTATTTTCTCCGATTTTTGCCTCAGTTTCTCTATCCATTGGCTCTTTTGATTAAATTATCTGCTGCTATCAATGTTTGATCTTCTTAGCGATCGCTTAAGCCAACACCTAGAACAAATTGTCCGAGAAAGAAACCCTTTTTTCTCTAGTCAAGGACATTTTTATGTGCGAGAATACCTGCGGCAAGAGTTAGGCAATTGGGGAAAAGTTGAATCACATTTTTTCCATTTTCAGGGAAAAAATTACGAAAATTTAATCTTGGATTTGCCTAACAACAGTCAAAAACCTCCGATTTTAATTGGCGCTCATTATGACACGGTGCCGGGGTCGCCGGGGGCTGACGATAACGCCACGGGATTAGCGGTATTATTAGAATTAGCCAGGTTTTTTGGGGAAAATCAGGCTAATTATCCAATTCGTTTAATTGCCTTCGATCTAGAAGAATACGGATTACTGGGGAGCATTGCCTACGCGGAAAAATTAAAACAAACTAAGCAGGATTTAAGGTTAATGTTATCCTTAGAAATGCTCGGTTACTGTGATAAAAATCCCCATTCTCAAAAATATCCAGCTTTTCTAGAATATTTTTATCCCAACACTGGGGATTTTATCGCTTTGATTGGCAATCTCAAAACCCGCAAGGATTTAAATTTTCTCAGTCGAGTCCTGCGGGAAAATCAGACTCCCTGCGAGTGGTTGCCCGTAATTTTTGGAGGTTATATCGTCCCCGATACTCGACGCAGCGATCATTCTCCTTTTTGGAGTCGCGGTTATTCGGCAATTATGGTGACAGATACGGCTAATATGCGTAATCCCTATTATCATAGTTCTCAGGATACAATCGCTACTTTGGATTTAAATTTCCTAACAAGAGTCTGTCAAGGTCTTTGTTTTGGATTGCAATCTTTACCGATGAGATAAAAGTTAGCGTGTAGGGTGAGTTAGCGTTAGCGTAACGCACCAATCCCAGTTAGAAACCCAACATTATTGACGACATTGGTGTGGTTGGGTTTCGCTCAAGCGTCACTAATATTTGACAGACAAAAGTTATTATTGCTCAACCCAACCTACTGCTTAAGTCACTTGTCTTGGCAAAATTAAAGTCTATCCCGTGTTTTTCGATATCGATGTTGTTCTTTCGATCATCTCACTCAAACTGGATTTTTTGTACTTCACCGCCGAACAATTTTTAAAAATTCCCTTGGTGTAACGATCTCTGTTTTCCCATAGCGTTGCAGTATAAGCAAATCATTGTCACCAGTAATGAGATAGCGTGCTTCCCCACTGGTTGCCAGATTTAGGAATTTATTATCGTCTCGATCTCGGCAAATTTCAGTGTGGTCAGTAGGTCTAATCAGCAGCGAAATTTCCAAAATTCTTACTAGCAGTTGTCGGCGCTGCTCCAGTGTAATGTACCTCTCGAACTTTGGGAGAAGAAGTTTTGTGACCAACTCGCCTATGGTTGCGGGACTTTGCAGAATAATAAAGTTATTAATCGCGTATTCTACAGCCAAAGCTGGTGTTGTCGTACTGCTTAAGGCGAAGCTTATAAAGACGTTCGTATCGATAACTATGGGTTCACGATTCATCTACTAAAAGCTCTTCCAACTTCTCATCAGTCAATCCCTGACTCTTGGCATAAGCACGAATTTCATTCACCACTTCCATCAAGGCTTGGGTGGTTTCGTCCTGTTCGTTCCCCGTCATCTCATGATTCTCGATGGTGAAATCGACACACGCATGAGCGGACAAACCTAACTGCTCGATCGCTGTGGGGATCTCGCTAATTTTAACGTTTCGGATCGTTGCTTTCATCGAAAATTTTGGGTCTGAAACCCCGTCGTAGAACGACGGCTTTACTGTTAAATATTAGCACATTTACGAAATATATGCTAAAATGTGAGGATTAGTGCGGTTGGGTTTCGCTTAAGCGTCGCTAATAGTAGTATCCTAACATCGGCAACAAATAAACCTCCGCAAACCATCTGTAACCATTGCTGGCGAACAGAATTTCGTTGGACGATCAGTAATGTGGTCAAAACAGTCATCGTAGGGCGTTGACATATTTTTTTCTCCGAATCACTCATAATCTCATTTTAACCGTTCAGGGGGCGGTTATCAAGCCGCCATTAGTTTTGTAATGGGGATTTATGTCCCGCTCCAAAAACTTTTCGTCTTAAGGCGAGGTTTTAGACCCGATTTTTTCGATAAAAGCAGACCACGGGGGAATTTTTCACAGCACTAAAGCTCTGGAAGAATTATCACTTTAAGCGGTGACATTTTCTGTTTCTACTGGTTGAATTTCCGGCATTTCTACTTTAATTAAACTCACTCTAGCACGATAAAGTAGTTTTTCCCCATGACGATAGCCCCGATAACGCACTAGAACGGGTGTACCGATTGCTGCTTGACCATCGATCAATTGATGGATTTGCGGATCATAACTCACATGATCACCGACACTGTCAATTGGTTGCACTCCCCAGCGCTCCAGTAACTGCATAATCGGTTTAACTAGGGAGAGGATTTTGACGGCTGCTAGGTCGGGATTTTTGCGGGCAACGGCCTCGGCCGTAGGCCATTGAACTAACCAAGATTCGATCGCTTCGATGCTTTGACGTTGAAATTCTGCGGCTAATTCTTCTTTTTGCTTGTCTAATTTTTGCTGTAAATTTTGATACTCTTGTTCGAGAATTTTTGATTCCCCTGAACGATCCTCTGTCCCCATCGTCGGGATTTGAAAATGAGCAAGGAGATCGCTAACTGGCAGCTGCAGCGCATTAGCTAATTTCACCAAAGATTCAGAGGATAATTTGGCGATTAAACCATGGCGAACTCTCTGCAATTGCCAAGAAGATAGACCCGATAACCGACTCAATTCTTCCAGATTTTTACAGCCAATTTCTGCCATTAACTGCTCTAATTTTTGCCGATGATATTTATATAAGGACTCATTCATGGGACTTCTCAGCTTAAGCGATGTGTTTAGCTAAAACGGATTTAGGGGCGCGACGAACTCGACAGAGAATTGTTTCTTTACCGAGACGCTGATGAGCGGCAAAGCGATGGCAACCGGAAAAACCGTAGTAGTTACCATCCACCTCCAAAACATCGATCGGTTCTCGTAATCCCTCCTCAGCGATCGATTGCATCAACTGATTAACTTTTTCGGGATCGGTTTGTCGCGGTAAAGGACGACGAATTTGGGACAGAGGAATGTTTTTAATTTCCATACTGTCTTTACTATAGCACATTTAGGCTAAACTGAAGATAAGTTGACTCGGTTGCTGATGCAGTGGTCTGTCTCGGTGCTGGCAGTTTTCTTGACACAGACAAGATTTTATCACCCAATCCTCTCCTTTTCTGACTATGACTATTCCTCCTATCAATGAAAAAATTATCCGGCAAAATAGCACCAATGCTTCCTATCAGCGCGGTCAATATTATTACGACAGCGGTGCAGTTATTTCTCTTTGGCAACGGGGGCAAAATCTGCAAGCTTTAGTGAATGGTAGTGAGGTTAAACCCTATCGAGTTGTCATGGATTTTAACCAAGATAATCTTGAGAATGTCTCCTGTTCCTGTCCCTACGATTACGAGGGTTGGTGTAAGCATATTGTGGCGGTTTTATTAACCTGTTCTCGTCAACCAGAATTAATTATCAAAAAAGCCTCCCTAGAGGAGTTATTGACACCAATCGATGAAAGTAAATTAAGAAAATTACTTAATCATTTAGTGGCTAAACACCCAGAAATTATCGAGACAATTGATAAGTTTTTATTGCCAGCTACCCCAGTTAATAAAGCGGCAGGGAAGATAACTATTAATGTCAAAGCTTATCGTAATACTGTCCGTAATGAACTGCGGCAATCCCTGCGAGCGATCGAAGAAGATTACTACGAAGAAGATCCAATTTCTAATGAAATTTATGCCCTAGTGGATGAGGCCAAAGATTATTATCAAAAGGGAGAACCGGATAATGCGATCGCTATTTTAGAAGCAATTATTAGCGCCTGTATCGAGGAATGGGATAATTTAGAAGATTACGGTGCTGTCAATGATGATTTAAGTGCTAGAATCGATCGAGTTTTAACTGGGGCAATTTTAAGTAAAGAATTTAATCCCCAAGAAAAGCAAGATTTAAGGGAAAAAATGGAGCAATGGCAGCATGAATGGAGTGTCGATTTTGAGATGAGTTTAGCGGCCTTACAACAGGGATGGGACGATCCAGTTTTAGAGAAGATTTTACGGGGAGAATCGGCTAATTTTTCAGAAATGTGGTCAGATAATATCCCCGATTATGCCCAAACATTAACTTCTATTCGCTTAGAAATTTTCGAGAAACAGGAAAAAGATCAGGAGTATTTGAATCTAGCTTTAGCTTCAGGACAAGTGGTAGAATACCTAACTAAGTTAGTCTATCTTGATCGCATTGATGAAGCGATGGCAGCGGCAAAAAACATGATAACTAAAAACGATGAATCCTTCTTTTTTGCCAAAGCTTTACGGGATGAATCCGCACCAGAATCCGCCCTAATAATTGCCCGAAGTGGTCTAAATTTCCCAGGAAATTATTATTATCAATTAGCTCTCTGGACAAGTGAACTAGCGCAATCTTTAGGGGATATAGATACAGCTTTGGCCGCTAGAATTAAGGCATTTCAAGACCAACCTTCCTTTTCCCATTACCAAAAAATTGAGTCTTTAGCGGGGCAAGATTGGCCCGATTTAAAATTAGACTTGTTAGATTACTTGCGCGAGTTTAGCGGTGGACGTTCCACAGAGGCTAAAATCGATATATTTCTCCACGAAAATTTAGTTAGAGATGCAATTAAAGTCGTTTCTGATAATTCCTATGTGCAGTCTCACCTAATTTGGCGGATAATGGATGCGGCTGCTACCGTCGATCCTAACTGGGTGATCGATCACGCACGTCCTCCTGCGGAAAAGATACTCGACGAAAAAAAGGCTGATCGCTACGAAGAAGCGATTAAATGGCTAAAAAAAGCTCGTAATGCCTTTTATATGTCGGGAAGACGGGAAGAATGGCAAACTTATCGAGAAAATTTAATTAAGGAACACGGACGCAAATCGAAATTTATGGGGTTATTTAAACATCAGGATTTACAATGATTTAAGCTTCTAAGCTAAGACCCATTTTAACCGCCTATCCTTAGAGCAGCTGAATCTCCCCCACCCCCCCCTACCCCCCGACATCGGGGGGGGTTGCCTCTTGCCTTATCTCCACAAGCAATTTAAATACTTAACAGCTTCGCCGTCAGTTATCGGCTAAAACCGGGCTGTTTTTAGCTTGTAGAGCGGTAATTGTCCTAATCTTAGGTTTAGTGATATTTCGGGGCAAAGTAGAGTATAATGGAAGATTGGTCTAAACTTATCTCCAGACTACTTATACTGAATATTCATTGTCAAAAAATATGACTGAAACTATTCGCTTTTTGATGTGTTCTCCCGATCATTACGATGTGGATTATGTGATTAATCCTTGGATGGAGGGCAACATTCACAAATCTTCCCAGGAAAAAGCTAGGCAACAATGGCAGCAGCTTTATCATGTTCTCAAAGATCGGGCGCTTGTGGATTTAGTCCCACCAGAAAAAGGCTGGCCCGACATGGTTTTTACCGCTAATGCAGGTTTAGTTCTGGAAAAAACTGTCGTTCTCAGTCGCTTTTTACACAAAGAAAGACAGGGAGAAGAACCCTATTTTAAGCAGTGGTTTGAAGATAACGGTTTTACGGTTCACGAACTGCCCAAAGATTTACCCTTTGAAGGTGCAGGAGACGCACTATTAGATCGGGAAGGACGTTGGTTATGGGCAGGATATGGCTTCAGAACTGAGTTAGATTCCCACCCTTTAATCGCTAAATGGCTCGATATTGAGGTTTTATCCCTACGTTTAATCGATGAACGTTTTTATCACCTTGATACCTGTTTTTGTCCCCTTAGTGGCGGTTATCTCCTCTACTATCCTGATGCTTTTGATGCCTATTCTAATCGATTAATTGAGTTAAAAATTCCCGAAGAAAAACGCATTATCGTTGAAGAAGCCGATGCGGTTAACTTTGCTTGTAATGCTGTGAATATCGGTGAAGTAATCGTCATGAATAAAATTAGTGACGATTTACAACATAAGTTAGCATCAAAAAGCTTTGAAGTGGTACAAACTCCCCTGACGGAGTTCTTAAAAGCAGGAGGTGCGGCCAAATGTTTAACCCTGCGTACCACGGAACCCTTAATTCCAGACCATCACGCAAATGTCACCATTGAAAGTCGCATTCTCCAGCTAGAAGGTCATCTGCTCGACGCGGGAATTATGAATAAAGCTCTCGATGTTGTGGTGGGAAATGGGGGCAGCTTCAAGGTTTTAAACTTCACCTTAGGGATTGAGCGCCAAAGTACCTCCTCGGCCGAAGTGCGCGTTTCTGCACCCTCTCACGAGGTAATGGAGGAGATCATGGTACAATTGATCGACCTCGGTGCGGCCGCTCGTCCCCAAGAAATCTGTGATGTCAATACCGCAGTGGTGGCACAAGATGGGGTCGCTCCCGATGATTTTTATGTCAGCACCATCTATCCCACGGAAGTGCGGGTTAGCTGTGAATGGGTGCGGGTGGAAAATCAACGCATGGATGCAGCCATCGTCGTCACTGAAGGTGCGGAAGGCAAAACGGCAAAATGTACTCTGCTGCGGGATTTAAAAGCTGGCGATCGCGTTATGGTAGGAGTTGAGGGCATCCGTACTATCCGACAGGCGGAATCCAGGGAACAACGCAACAGCACCCAGGAATTTACCTTTATGGGTGCGGGGGTTTCCAGCGAGCGCCGAGTCGAGTTAACCGTCGAGCAGATTGCCTGGGAAATGCGTAAAATTCGCGACCAGGGCGGTAAAGTGGTAGTAACGGCAGGTCCGGTGGTCATTCACACTGGAGGAGCGCAACATCTCTCCCGTTTAATCCGCGATGGTTACGTTCACGCTTTACTGGGGGGAAATGCGATCGCAGTTCACGACATGGAACAGGCGATCATGGGTACTTCTTTAGGGGTAGATATGCAGAAAGGCATCCCGGTGCGCGGTGGCCATCGTCACCACCTCAAGATTATCAACCTCATCCGTCGCCACGGCAGCATCGCCAAAGCTGTATCGGCCGGGGTATTGACAAAAGGCGTAATGTATGAATGCGTCAAGAATAATGTCCCCTTCAGTTTGGCCGGTTCAATTCGCGATGATGGTCCGCTTCCGGATACGGAGATGGATTTAATTAAAGCACAGGAAGAATATTCCCGCTTAATTCAAGGTGCAGACATGATTCTCATGCTCTCTAGTATGCTCCATTCCATCGGTGTGGGCAATATGACACCGGCGGGGGTAAAAATGGTCTGTGTTGATATTAACCCGGCCGTGGTGACAAAATTAAGCGATCGAGGTTCCGTAGAATCCGTCGGTATTGTCACCGATGTGGGTTTATTCCTGAGTCTGTTAACCCAACAGTTGGATAAGTTAACCCGTCCCTTGGTAGAAACGGTTTAAAACCAATATTCTAAAACATAAAACTTATGAGCTTTGGGGGTATTTAAACCCCCTTTTTTGGGACTATTAACCCCTATCTCTATAGGTGAGTTAGCAATGGGTAACTAGAATAATAAAGGAGAACCATTGCCGAAAAACGAGAGCGCTATGCCAGAAGAAACTATTTGGATTATCACCGCAGAAGATACCCCCGTCACCCCCGATAAAGATGCGAAAGGAAACGACACCTATGACAATCCCTGGTACGAGGGGAAAACTATCACCGAAGCTGCGACTCGTGGCGTAAAAGTGAGCATAGAGAAGCTAGAGACAGAACTATCCCATTTTCTCCAGCTTATCGGCAAAGTCTTCAATCAAGCACAGAAACAGGTCAACGAGCAAACCGGCTTTAAACTCGATGAAGTAGAGCTTTGCGTAGAGATTACCGGAGAAGGTGAAGTAAAATTATTAGGGACGGGGATTAAGACCGGCACCAAAGGCGGATTAACCCTAAAATTCAAGCGAGACGAGAAAAACACACCGACCGCAGACTAATGGCGAACTGGGGATTATTTATCGGGATAAATCAATACAAACGCTTGAAACCGCTCAAATGTGCCAAGCAGGACGCGGTAGAGATGGCGCGTTATTGTCGTGACGAGATTAATTTTGAGGAAGTTTTCCTGTTTACCGATGATTCTGACCCAATAACCGCGCCGAATGGTTCCCAACAGGAGACGAAACCGACGTACACAAATCTAATGGCTTTCCTGCACGACTTTTTCGAGTCGCAACGCTTGGAAACCGGCGATAATTTCTGGTTTTTCTTCAGTGGCCACGGATTACGCCATCAGGGACAGGATTATCTCGTTCCCAGCGAGGGACACCCAACCTTAATCGAACGGACGACCATTCCCCTCAATTACGTTACCCAACGTTTACGGAGATGTGGTGCAGATAATATCATTCTCTTTCTGGATGCCTGTCGCAACGAGAACGATTTTAGCAATAAATCCGTAGGCTGGCAAAAGCAACAGGGAGTGATAACCATCGCTTCCTGTAGTCCGACGGAGGAATCCTACGAAATTCCCGAACTACAACAGGGTTCCTTTACCTATTCACTTCTAGAGGCTTTACGAATCCAAGGGGAAAATAACTGCGCTACGGTAGAAAGACTCTGTAATCGTCTCCGCGAAAGGATTCCCGAAATCAACCGACAATACAACAAACCCCCGCAGACTCCCCACTCCACCGTCGAACCAAACTACAAGAATCATCTGATTCTGTTACCGAAACAGGCAAAGACTCCCGATATAGAGTTATTGCGAGTGGAAGCTTTAGAGTTGGAAGTGGAGGGAAAGCTAGAGGAAGCGCGACAGTTGATGAGACGAGTTCTGGCTTTGGATACAACCAGACCTAAATACTGGCAAGATTACGACAGAATTAATCGAAAATTAACACAACAACCCGTCCCACCTTCCCCTAAAACGGAACCGATAAATCGCGAGTCGGCGAAAACGATAACAGAAACCCCGAAACCCGCAGCACCGCCAGAAATCGAACTAAAAAGCGAGAAAGGAATCGATTACAGGAAGCTACGGGATTTACTGGAACAACAGCAATGGAAGAAAGCGGACGAGGAAACAAGAGTCGTGATGCTACAGGTAGCCAATCACAGGTCAGAAGGATGGCTACGGGTAGAAGATATCGATAATTTCTCCTGCGAGGATTTGCGAACCATTGACCAATTATGGGTTAAATATAGTAGCGGTCGTTTTGGTTTTTCCGTGCAGGCGAAAATCTACCGCGAACTCGGTGGGACGCGGAAGTATAATGAAAGAGTTTGGAACGCTTTCGGAGATAGGGTAGGCTGGCGAGTGAATAATAGCTGGATATACAGGGGAAGGGATGTTACTTTTGACCTAAAAGCACCCCATGGACACCTCCCGGTAGGGGAATTGGGGTGGGGTGTTGGGAGTTGGTGTTTGGGTGGGGATGGGGGAGGATGGTTCTCACTCTTTGGGGGGGGGAGATGGGATGGTGAGGTAGGGGTAAGTTTCTCTTCTCTCGCGTCGAGACTTGTAAAATGTAACATATAAAGGTTACAGCCAATTTTTAAGAATTGTATCGGGTTGATTTTCCACGAAGCCATGCGGGTTCTGGGTTTTCGATACCTGTCACCCAGGACCCGGGTCCGGTCCGCGACATGATTGTAGTATGTCCCCGGCGACGCGGGGGTTGTAGGCGTTGGCAAAAACGAACTGATCCGCCACCGCGAGAATTTCTGGGGTGACTTCCTCCCATTCCTCCCACCAGAGAGACAATTGGCCCGGAGAGGATTTTTTAGACCTTTTCTTCGGCTTTATCCCCGCGAGTAGCTTACTTCCCCAGTGGTTGCGGGTTTCCGGTTTCGGTCGCGGCCGGTATTTCTTGCAGAATCCGCGATATTTGGCCGCGCATTCCTCTAGGGTTTCTCCCAGACTCAAAAACGCAGGATGCCAAGTGGTTAAGCCATCGTCTCCGAGTCGGTCATAGACCCCGTAATCGCTAAAATCGTAGAAGAATCCGACTTGGACTCCCGCAGCCTTCGGATTGGCGTGAATATAGCGTAGGGTATTCAGCGCTCGCTTAGTATCCGTGGTGGGAAAACCGCTACTGTGATAGCGTTTCTCCCAGAAGTGACCAGTTCGATTCAGCATTCGGTTAAAACACATGGCGGTGTACCAGTTCAACCAGTGCATAATTTTGGGTAAGTCTTCCGCGTCTTTCGGTTCGATGAGATAGTGAATATGGTTACTCATCACACAGAGCGCGTAGAGTTTGAATCCGTACTTTTCGATCGCTTTTTTGATAGCGTAGAGTAACACCTGTCGGCATTCTAGACGGGTCAGGCGAAATTCTCGGTTATTACAGCGAATGGTTATATGATAGGAATAGCCTGGGATTAGTTCTCGTTTTGCTCGTGACATTTTGCGTATTTTTCCCCGCGAGGACTTGTAGAATATAACACCTAATAGAAAGATACCGCTATCTTTATCCTGTCCGCAACTTTTATCTGTTAACATGGAACTGTAAACATATTACTAATGCTCAAATTCAGAAAAAACTTCTCAATATATGCGCGGATTTCGGCTACAAATTACCGCTAATCTGTACACCTTACGAGTTAATGGGAGAATGAGCCATGTGGGAAGATGAAATACTCGAAGAAATTCATAAGATTAGAGAAGAACACGCCAAGTCTTTCAACTACGATATAAAAGCTATCTGCGCTGATTGGAGGGAGAGACAAGGGAAAAGTGGTAGAAAATTAGTTCGGTTAAATACCGCCCAAAACATGACAAAAAATAGCGAAAATGATACTATTGAGAGAACCAAATGCTAGAAATTAACAAAAGCTATGTATTAGACAAAGATCAAAAGCCGATTGCCGTTCAGATTCCCATTGCTGAATTTGAAAAAATCGAAGAAATCCTAGAGGATTACGGACTGGGAAAACTCATCGAAGAAGTTGAAAATGATCAAATCCTAGACAAAGAAAAAACATGGCAATACTGCCCGCATATACTGTAAAATCTATTTTATAGAAGTCTATAAAGAAATTGGCTAAATTACAATATAAATGCCTTATTTAAATCCCAATGCGACAATCCCACCAGCTAAATTAACCCGGTATTTGCTAGTTTTACAACCCAAAGATGATAAATCAGGCTTTCTGGCACAAGCGGGATATAATTTAGACAACTGGCAGGTATTGGAACAAGATTTAAGACGTATTCTTCTCAACGAGGCCACCTTAAATAAACAAACAAAGTTCGGTGATATTTATGAAATTAAAGGACTTTTACAAGGGGTGAACGGGATAAACTTACGAGTCTCTACCTATTGGATTATCGACTCACTTACGAAAGAAACAAGATTTGTGACTTTATTACCAGATTAAAAGAGTTAGACTATGAAATTTGATATGTTTTCCGAAGTTCAATTAACCGAAGATTTGCCAGAATCTAATTTGTCTCGTGGCACTCACGCGATTATCGTGGATTATTGTCCTAGACCCGAAGGCCAAGAGGATGGCTATGTTTTAGAAGTGTTAAATAATCAGGGAAAAGCCTATACAGTTATCGCTGTAGAAGTTTCCAAGATTGAATCAATTCAAAATATTAAACAGGATGAATTGCAAATTATATAATTCTGTTATTCTTAGTGGATTTAATCCCCCATCCTAGCAATGGCGAAATGGGAGCAATTTTAGAAGTTTTTAACGCTCTCGGTGAGTCAATTTCAGTAGTAACCTTTGGGGTGGTTGGGTTTCGCTTAAACAATCGAATTGAGCCATTTTCGACCCAGTATTGTTTCGCTCAACCCAACCTACAATAATTGCTTATATTAATTTCTGATTAATTGCCAATTCATTGCCGACACAAGAGTTAAAGCGATAACAATTCATTGCTGTATGTAACAATATAAGAGGAGTGCGATCGCTGATCTTGTAGGGTGCGAAAACGCGCGTGTAACGCACCGCTAATGTTTGGGATAAAATGGAGAAGTTTCAATGGGATCAAGTGCGATCGCTCTGAGAAATGATCGAGGTCAAGCATGACAGTGCAACAACTTCGTTACAGAGATAGGATAGTAGAATAGAGGGGGCTACCATACCGCTGCTTCAGGCTTTGATTTAGTCTTGTCGATCAGTTATTATCATGAAAGAAAAAGTGTACTTGGATTCCACGGTTCCGAGTTATTACTTTGGTGAGCGTGAAGCTCTAAAAACTTTTACCGAAATCATAAGGAAGTGGTGGTCGGAGATGTCCAGTTATTATGATTTATATATTTCGGATGCCGTGCTTCAAGAACTAACCAACGGAAACTATCCGCGTAAAGCTGAAATTATTCATTTGGTTTCGAGGATTCCTTTACTACCGCCGACTTCTGCTCTTGAACAAGTTGTCGAGTTTTATCTTGCCAACTATGTCATGCCAAGGTCTCTTGTGGGCGACGCTCTACATCTTGCCTATGCCAGCTATTTCGACATTCAATATCTCGTTACTTGGAATTGCAACCACCTAGCGAATGCTAACAAACGGAAGCATATTCGCGTTATCAATGCCCGCCTTGGTTTGTCAACACCTGAAATTGTCACACCACTTGAACTATTCAAAGAGGAGAATAACTTATGATCCACTCAGAGATTTTGCAAGAAAAAGATAAAACTCAAACAAGATTATCGGAGGAATGCACGTCTATCCATGACTATTTAGTTAAGTCTCGCATTGCTGCGGAAAAGGCTGCGGAATCCTACGGGTTTACTCTCAAGTATGCTGAAGAAATTCATAAAATTCGAGAAGAACACACCAAAGCTTTCAACGCCAACACAACAGCCTCTTAGGTTGGCTTGAGCGAAACGCTATAGATTGATTCTGATTAATTGCCAATTCATTGCCAACACAAGAGTTAGGGCGATAATGATTCATGGCTGTATGTAACAATACAGAATAAGTTTATCTCAGGAGTTCCACAGTGATTAAAGAGCTAGACCGTATTACTGTTAATCCACAAATATGTCTTGGACAGCCAACGATTCGAGGAATGCGTATCACTGTAGGATTTGTTCTGAAACTGTTGGCTAGTCAGTTATCTATTCAGGAAGTTTTAGAGGCTTATCCAGAGTTAGAAGAGGAAGATATTCGTCAGGCTATTAATTATGCAGCTTGGGCTGTATCCGATTATATCGTTAGCTTCACTTCGGCATGATTTCTTATTCCGAGGCTCTGCCTTAGAACACCATATCTAAGGCTCTACCTTAAACCAGTATTCAGGTAGAAACTGAAGGGAGCGTTCCCCGGTAGAATATGGGAACGGGATAAAATTGTCAAATCCATATCTTCTCGTGCATCGATTGAAATATAGTTATTAATTAATATCCATCTCACAACAATTTAAATCATGAAAGGTATTCAGTATATTGTCGATGAAACAGGAGAAAAAACAGCAGTTGTTATCGATCTAAAAGAATGGGTTCAACTGTGGAATGAGTTTTATCAAAATTTACTCGATCGCTCTCCCGGCAACGAAGACTGGATAAATCGATCGCCTTTTCGAGAAAAATTAGATCAAGCTCTCCCATGGAATGCTAATCATCCACCGCAGTTATCAGATCTAGAATCCCTAGAGAGCAAACTCGACAATCATGAGTGCTGAAGAAAAGGCTAGAAAACTAAGTAGATTGAGCGATGCAAATTCCATCTAAAGCAATTATTCCAGAGGATAAACTTACTCGTTATCTTCTCGTATTCAGAGACAAAGATGACAAATCAAAATTTTTAGCACAAGCAGGATTTACTCTCGATAATGCGGCCAGTTTGCAAAGAGCGATTATTCAGCTAATTACCGTAGAAGATGCGATCAAAGATGGTAAAAATGAATACGGTATCTTTTATCGAGTTGAAGGAATGCTAGAAGGAGTTAACGGAATCAATTTAGCAGTGGTTACAATATGGATACTGCGATACATTGACGACTGTTTTCAGTTTGTTACTCTCAAGCCCCGAAAGGATAGATAATTATGGATGTTAGATTATACGATCATGTGGTTCTTTGTCTTGATGTTCCCGAAGACAATCTAAAATCGGGAGATGTGGCAGTATTAGTGGATTTAATCCCCCATCCTAGCAATGGCGAAATGGGAGCAATTTTAGAGGTTTTTAACGCTCTCGGTGAGTCAATTTCAGTAGTTACTGTGCCAATTTCGGCGATTAAACCCCTACAAGCAAATGAAATATTTACCGTCCGCTCTTTGGTGAAAGTTGAATAAGTTAAAATCAAAGAGAATATCCCTATCGCTACAATCTCAACTATCGATGAATTTACTTAAAGATAAGCAGAAAATTCGTTTTGTTGACCTTTTTTGTGGTTTGGGAGGGTTTCGAGTCGCTATTGAACAAGTTTGTCGCCAACAAAACTTAGAATCTGATTGTGTCTTTTCCTGTGATATAGATAAAGACGCTCGGGCAATTTATCACGCTAATTTTGGCGACCAACCCCGGGGAGATATTACCGAAATCGCTGCCCTAGATATTCCCAATCACGATATTTTAATGGCAGGATTTCCCTGTCAACCCTTTAGTATTTGTGGTAATTTAAAGGGATTTGAAGATACTAGAGGCACGCTATTTTTTGAGATTGCTCGCATTTTAAAAGCCAAACAACCCGCAGCATTTATTCTGGAAAATGTCAAGCAATTGCAGGGACATCAACAGGGAAAAACCTTAGAAGTTATTCTCGATACTTTGCAAGATTTAGATTACTATACCGATTACCGAGTTTTGAATGCGCTTAATTTTGGTTTACCGCAAAAACGGGAACGGATTTTTATCGTTGGTTTCCGAGAAGCGCGGGGTTTTATCTGGCCAGAACCAGCTTTATCTAGAACAACTTTAACGGAAATATTAGAAGAAAATGTCTCGGATTTTTATTATGCTTCCGCAAGAATTCAAAAAAGTCGCTTCCTGAAAAGAGAGGGAAAAAAACCTTATAGTGAACCGACTATCTGGCACGAAAATAAAGGAGGAAATGTCAGTGCTTATCCCTATTCCTGTGCCTTGCGAGCAGGAGCATCCTATAATTATTTGTTAGTGGATGGGAAAAGACGCTTAACAGCAAGAGAAATGCTACGTTTACAAGGTTTTCCCGATGATTATCAAATTGTCGGCAGTTATCAAACTATGCGAAAATTAACCGGTAATAGTGTGGCGATTTCCTGCGTAGCTGCTGTGGTTAATTCTGTAATCGAGTCTTGGTTAGATATTGAGCAAGCATCAACTAATTCATTCTCGTTCAATCGAACAACTCAATTAAGTTTATTTTCGACTCAGGAGTTTTAGATAGTGGTAATTATTCAAGACGCTTTTAATTGCCTATATAGACAGCCTCGTAGGTTGGGTTGAGCGAAACAATACTGGGTCGAAAATGGCTTAATTCGCCTGAAAAAGCGAAACCCAACCACCCCAAAGGTTACTCTTGGTTGGGTTTCCTTGCGTCAACCCAACCTACAATAATTGCTACTCTACTGATATGTAGCATATACTCAACAGATTTAGTATTAGATAAGTTTATTGCTAAAGAAGGAATCCGCAGAAGTATAGAGAAGGCATAGGAGATTATAGCTTGTTTGAGTCCTAATTTATGTCTCTAAAATTAGCTGACCCATTGCCTTGAGAATTTGGAGCAGATTAATTGCTGATTGAGGATACATTAAATTAAGTTCTGGCATTATCTGATAAGTGGGGTTAGTTTCTTGTCTGAGATAGACGAACATATATTGTAAGCCATTAGTCGCTAATCCCCAAACTGAGGGTTGTCTTTCTAAGCTATTGTAGGCATAAGTCAGTAATTGAGGTAATCCCTGACGTACTTCGATTCCACTCTCTTTAGCTTCAATTACTAAAATCCAAAAAGTGATATTATTGACAGTTGATATCGAATTATTCACCGTGACAATATCAAAGCGTCCGCTAATAGTTTTATCTTCATCGACAAGGATAATATTATCAATCCCTTCTTCAACCCTAATCTTAATCGGATAACGATAAAAACCAGCTAACCGCCATAGGGGAAATAGGGTTAAAACTTTCACTTGTCCTTCTGATGCTTTATCTTCCATCAAATAGGGTCGAAAATCGTTGCGGATTTGAACAAGTTCTAATTTTTCTGCGTCGCTGACGGTTTCCAAAGCTAAAAGCTCTGTAAATGAAACATCCTCAAGCTTTTCTTGGAAATTGAGATGACGTTGAACATCAGCAAGGGTTAGTTTACTCGTTTTGAGGGTAAGCATTGATTTAGCAAGCAGTACAGCGCTGTTTCCATGATAGCGTCAAATAGGTTTCTCGGCTGTTCTTGCTAACAAAATAAGCCAAGACAGAAACACCAATTTAAGAATAAAGTTGCTGCGTGGGGTGCGGATTGTTGATTTGGGTTTTTTAACAGAATTGGTAGCCTTCTAACGCACTTTACACTCGTCGGCGATCTACGATCAAGTTATTTTTGAACGAAAAGCACCCCAAGGTCATATTTCTTGTAGTTAGAGGTTTGATTGGGTTGGGGATGGTGGCATGGGATTGGAATGGGGAGAAGTGGGGTGGACTTAGGCTGAAACTCCTTCTCCCTGCTCCCTTCTCCCCTATAGTCTTAACGAGTAATTTAGATAGTCAACAGCTTACCAAATTTAGGTTACACTTCCTCTTGATGGGAAAGACTTTATCTTGAGAAAATAATTGGGCTAAATAGACCCGAATTTAGGGGGTATTTTCTGGAAAAGAATCACTATAATTAAATAAAAATGGTACGCTATTTTTTCCCGATCCATCCATGACTAAAACCCGGGGCATTTGCGCCCCACCTTCGCGCCAAGCTTCGATCGCTTCTTTCTGTAAAACTAATCCTCCCCCCTGTTCTTTTAAAGTTTCTGCTAATAGTCTTTGTGCCTCAGCTTTCCCTTTAGCGCGATTGATTTCTGCCTGGGCCTGTTGTTCTGCTTCTTGGGTGATATAAACGGCTCTTTGGGCGCGTTGTTCCGCGATTTGTTTATCTTCGACAGCCCGAGCAAATTCCGGAGAAAAATTCAAATCTACCACACTGGTATCTAAGACTAGAATACCATACTTTTCTAACCGAGTCGATAGGGCATTATCAAAGTCTTCTTTTAACTCACTGCGTCGAGTAATTGCCTCCTCTACTGTTCTTTTAGCGGCGGCAATTTTAAAGGATTCTTGGGTTTGAGGGGCGATAATTTTAGCGACAATATTTTGTAGGGTACCTTGGGTTCTTCTAATTGCCACTACTTGAGTCGGATCAAGACGAAAATTAATCGCAAAACTAGCGGATAAATTTTGTAAATCTTTAGTGGAACTTTGGGCGGGAACTTCAAATTTTTGCACCGTAACATCGTAGATATCGACACTAGAAACAAAGGGAGGTTTAAAGTGAAATCCCTCCAATAAAACCCCGTCCTTAGCCTTTCCTAACACACTTAAAACTCCCGCTTGTCCGGGGGTGATAATCACATAGGCATTAAAGGCCGCTAAAATGACAATAGTGGCCAATAATCCCCCGATCAGGGAAAGTAAATTAATAGCATCTTTCTGGTTCACAGTTTATACTCCTTGATGAGCGACTAAAGCGAGAATTTTTACCGCAATTGCTTGATTAACGGGCATCACTGACAGACGATTTCCTGTCCTTACTAATAATAATTCATCGGCGGTAAAATTTTGTTTTAAAATTCCCAGGGGCAGCAGTTGGGGAAAAAGGCGCTCAAACTCAACTTTAACCGTCCACCAGCGCGGGGCATCTGGGGAGGATTTAGAATCATAGTAGGGACTATCGGTATCGAATTGTGTGGGATCGATCATATCAGTTTGCACTACTCGCATCAAGCCGACAATCCCCGGCGGGGTGGTATTAGAATGATAAAAAAAGGCCAAATCTCCCCGTTTCATCTGACGGAGAAAATTGCGGGCCTGATAATTTCGCACTCCCTCCCAAATAGTTTGACCATCTTTTTTTAAATCCCCGATACTATAGACATCGGGTTCCGATTTCATTAACCAGTAATTTAAATTCATCATTTATAGTTGTGATTAATTCAAATAAGCTCAAAAATATTTTTAGCCGTTCCTGTCAGCCCTGTCACCATAGGGTTAAATATAATTCACTTTGACTGCTTTTGTAGTTCTACTCAAACAATTATTGAGAAGAATGTATCTAAAAATACCTTTGTTAGCGGCAATTTTTAAGGACTATGATCCTTCAAGTCTAGCTATTCTTGGCAACTGTCAGTTTTTCCCTATAGCTAAAAATAATTTATTCTCGATTATTAAATCGCTCAAATAAGCTGTAAAATAGGATACATTGCTCTAAAAATCTCTAGCCAATCCATAGATTATCGGTGTTCCAAGCCACTCGCCGCCGTTTAGCCTTATGGTACACTGCCGTCACTGCCATACTACTGCTTTTTCTCGCTACGGGAATGTATTTTTATGTGCGCCATACCCTAGTGGATCGCATTGATGATACCCTCAAACACATCATTGAGGTGGTAAATCGTTCCCTCGTGATCGAATCGATTCCCCCGGATCAAGGACGTTATCGCGTCGATCCCCTGGCAAGTTTTCCCAGTCAGGGTAAATCCGTCGAGGACGATCATATAGATTTGGAATGGTTTGATCCCCAAGGTAATCTACTTTGGTCAACTCTGGCCGAATCCTTAGATATTCCCCTCCATCCCCACCGTCAAGGGGAAACTATTCGCTTATCCGATAATCGTCTGCTGCGACAAGTAACCGAAAGGGTGGAAATCGGTCATTATGTTTTGGGATATCTGCGGGTAAGTCATCCTTGGTTTGAGGTGACAAAACCGATTAGACAGCTATTATTGGATTTAATCCTCGGAATTTGCCTGATGATTGCTAGTGTCGCCTGGATTGGTTGGTTTTTGTCCGGTTTAGCCATTCAACCCGTAAAAGAGTCCTATCAGAGTTTAAAACAATTTACCGCCGATGCTTCCCATGAATTACGCAATCCGATCGCCACTATCCAAACTAACGTGCAAATGGCGATCTCCTATCCCCAAACTGGCCATCAACGCTTGCAAGTGATCGAGCGTTTAACGGAAAGATTGGGCAATTTAGTCAATGATCTGCTCTTTTTAGCCCGTTCTGATAGTGGCATCGTCCAACCGATCGAGCAAGCTGTACCTTTGGATGCTTTATTGATGGAAGTGGTGGAAGAACAGCGTTTAATCGCCGATAAGCAGGGAATTTCCCTCTCTTTGTCGATCGTGGAACCGGACCAAGAGGATTTTTCCTACAGCGATGAAATGTTTACTATGCAGGGAGATTGGGATCAATTAGCACGTTTATTCACAAATTTAATCTCTAATGCCCTAAAACACGCTTTTTTGCCCGAATCTGAGCCTAAAAATGTGGCAGTGGAATTGGAAAAAAGTAAACGCGATCGACAATCGGTGTTACTGGTGCGCGTCAAAGATAACGGAATCGGTATTCCCGAGGCTGCTTTGTCCCATATTTTCGATCGCTTTTATCGTCTCGATCCCGCGCGACAAAATTCTGCCACTTCCGGGGGAACAGGATTAGGATTAGCGATCGCTTTAGCGATTACCCTCAGTCATCATGGACAAATTAGCGTCGAAAGTCAGATCGATCGGGGAACAATCTTCACCGTCAGCTTACCGAAAAGCCATCAACGGGAGAAAAAAACCGAAAAGTCAGAAGCTTGACACTTCTGACCTTCTTTTCATACCCCCAAGGGAATTCGAATCCCTGTCGCCTCCGTGAAAGGGAGGTGTCCTAGGCCACTAGACGATGGGGGCGTGGATTTCAGACCTTTTTAAATATAACAATAATCTTTCCGGGAGTCAAGGGTTTTGGCCAAAATTTTTTTAATCCCGCCCTTGCACAATAGGATAGTCTAATTGAAGATGTTATCGCCCAAAATCCATGGCTGCCGATCCCTATAAAAGCCGACTGTTCAACCTGATCAACCGTCGCTTGATCCGTCTGAAAGATAACCTCGGCCGCGTCTCCCGTCGCGGTCAAAATGCGATCGCTATTGCCCTGCAAATAGCCCTCTATCCCGTCTATTTGCTGGTACAATCCCTGCGGATGACGGCTAATCAATTGGGGAACAGTCTCCAGAAACAATTATCACCCCCCGGCAAAGAGGGGACGGATGCGATCAAAGAATTTCTACAGAGCTTATCTGACCAAGAAACGGCATTTATTGGCATAGCAGCCGATCTAGAGGATCACGCTTTAGTTGTCGTCACTAACGATCACCAGACTGTTAAAATCACCGATAATCAAACCCAAAGACAAATAGAAAAACAAATTAGAACGGCACTGGCTAACTACGCCCTCGAAAAACGGAGAATTAAGCGATTAAATCCTCAATATCCGCCTTTATTACCGAATTTTACCGACAAAAATCCTGTCTTGCCCCCGATCCGTTGGTTTTGGAACCTGCTACGCTGGGAACAACAGGGGCAAATAGCGATCGCCATAAATCTCTTCCAGGAATCCCATCTCGTCAAAACCCCGACACCACCCTCCTTACCACTGCCTAATTTAAATTCTCAAGCGATTTTAGAAGTTATTGACGAAAAATTAGCAATTTTCGAGGCTAAATTTCTCGCTATCTCTCCCGCAATCCCCAGCAGTGTTAGCCACACCTCTAACCTACCTTCCGATCTCGTTAACCAGTCCCCGACTCTCGAGAAAAATTCCTCCTATCTCTGGCGACTTTATTGGTTAATTTATGCGGCGATCGAGCATTTCTGGGCAAAAGAGAAGAATAATTTAGAATATAGTGCTGATTCACCCGCTTTATCGGCAAAATATCCCCTAAGTCTTCCTAATTCTCTGCTGATCACCTTCAAGCAACGTCTCCAGGATTGGCTAGAAAAACAAACCCAAGCGGATCCCTTCACGATCGGCAAACTCATCCAAGCGGCGATCGATCACTTCTTTTCCTCTCGCCAATCCCTGACATTTTCCGCCGTCAGCGAGCAACCTTGGCTAGAATCCGCCGATATCTTGGCTATTTCTCCCCAAGACTCCGAAAAACCGCGCCTTAACCCCGCTTATCCCCTTCCCCAGTCCCCAGGCACACCAGCCGAGCCTCATAGCACAAAAAAAGCTTTTAGTCAAGAAAAACAAAATAAATCTTTACAAAAAATCCCCCCGGCCGCCGCTGAAATTACTCCTGGAGAATCCCCCCCCGCAACCCAATTAGATCCCCGCTACGCTAGGGAGATAATTCAACCAATTAACGAAGAATGGTTAGAAACCGAATCAACCCCCGTCGGTTACGTTAAACACCCCTTAGAACGGATTTTAGAGGGATTGGACGCGATTATTTTATGGGTAGAGGAATTAGTTATTAAAATCTGGCGTTGGTTGCGGTATGATCGACGCATTTCTAAATTACTCAAACGCAAACGCTAAATCGATCGGTTTTGGGTATAGCCGATCGGGAAGTCTTTCTGTTGTGAGAAACTTGAGACTATCTTTAGGGACTTACCTCTGTCAATCTTAGGCGTTGCACTTCACTTTTGAATGGGCATTGGCTGATCGGCAGTTAAAGTCATGACCATAATCTCAAATTACCGAAATTTATCGACAAAAATAAGCTAAACTAACGGCAAAGATAATAAGTTTTGATTTTTTTACTTGGCATTACTTATGGACGGTATCTGTACCTTAGCCAACGATCGCATTTACGATCAATTAGTCGCCCTACTCAACAGCATCGAGGTCAATGGAGGAAAAGCTCTTCCTGTTTGTGTCTATCCCTACGATGACAACACCGAACGTATCAAGGCGGAAATTGCTCAACGTCCTAATGTAGAGTTATTTGATGATCGGGAAGTGATCGATCTCTGGGATAATTTCGCTAAATCTGCTTGGGAACCCCATCCTACCGCTAAAGAACGCTGGTTAAAGGCTGGTAGCAAAGGTTATCATCGTTTTGGTACCCATCGTCGTTATTGTGCCTTTGATGGGCCGTTCGATCGCTTTATCTACATGGATGGTGATACCCTATTGATGAGTCCCTTAGATCGGGTTTTTGCACAGTTAGATAATTATGATTGTGTAGTCTACGATTTTCAGCACAAAGATATCACCCACGTTTATGAAGTTACTTCCCCAAAATTATTAGAAATCTTTCCCCAAGAACGTCTTAACCAAGAAATTTTCTGTTCGGGTTTTTATGGCTCAAAAAAAGGTTTATTTGACGGGGAACGCCGTAATTGGCTCATAGAACAATTGCGAGCAGGAGAAGCAGAAATAGTTTATCCTATGGCAGTAGATCAACCTCTGTTAAATTATATGATGATGCGCTCAAATTTTTCTATATATAATCTAGCTCTTCAATTGCCTAAAGAAGAACGCACCGGCTGCTGTGTCACCTCTCCCCATTTTCAGGCTTTAGATAATATTCTTTATGACCACGACAAACGTTTGACATACCTTCACTACATTGGTTTATCTTCCTCTCTGTTCACGCGACTTTGTAGCGGTGAAAATCTCGATTTTCCCTATCGAGATATTTTCTTACACTATCGTTATCTCTACGAACCTAGTCAACGTCCTGTTTTTACCGATAGTCCCAAACCCTATCAACCACCGACCCCAACCTTTTGGCAAAAAGTAACCAGAAAACTCGGTTTAGGAAAATAATAATTAGGGTCTGCTGAAAAAGTTTGTTGGTGGGGGCAGGGTGTGGGGTGTGGGGTGTGGGGTGTAGGGTTTTACCGATTTTGAGGTAGTCAGTTACCTAATTTTCAGGGAAAAAGTACCTGAATTTTACCCCCGATCCC
>NZ_JAPZQJ010000353.1:0-1596 GCF_027530405.1 Microcystis sp. LE19-41.2A
CCCTTGAACATTAACGGTAATCACTTTCGAGGTTTCTCCCGCCGCAAAACTGACGGTTCCTGAGGGTAAGACTCCCCCCACAAAATCAGTGGCATTGGCTGCACTGGTTCCTGAGCCTGTTACTGCCCAGTTGACGTTATTAGCTCCTGTGGTATTAACCGCACGAGTGACGGTAAAGGTAAAGGCTTTGCTACCACTATTCCCTTCCGTTTGGTCGGCATTGGTTGCCGCGATCGCCAAGGTGGGATTCGTGCTAGACCCCGCTAACTTCCATCCCATGTCTTTAAACAACCCCAAGGTTACAGGGCCAGGGTTAAGGATACTTTCCCCAGAACCAATAGAATAGGTCATGAGAGCGTTGGGAGTATTGTTAAATACTTCATCCAAGTGAGAGTAACTTGATCCACCACTCCAAGTGCTTGGGGCGTAGAGCTTAACTCGGTTTCCGCCATTAGCCGCATTGGCATTAGACCCATCAAAGAAAATGTTGTTACTGGTAAGCTGACTGCCCAAAGCAGTAGAAGGATTGGGAAATAGGGACGTATTCAACAAACTTTGTCCAGAACCATTCTCGGTAAAACGATCATAAATTCCTGGAAACCCTGTGCCGAATCCCCACGAGCCTACGCCAGATTGATTGTCCATCAAACCCAAGAAACCTAAACCATGACCTAGTTCATGCAGAACAACACTGACAAAACTAATTTGATTGGTGGGTACATTATTGTCTAACCCGTAATACCAGTTAAAGTTACTGTTGAACTGGGATCCAATATCACTTGCTGTCGGATCTAAATCTTGTCCTGCCAAGGAATTTGCTAGTGCAATAGGATACCAGGTATTCGTTTGAGGTGCTCCAGAAAAATTTATGAAAAAGTCCTCTGGCCCAGCCTGCCCCAGAATACCAGAACCTAAATTAGCAAAGGAAGCATTGACATTAATCGGTACAGAGGAATCCAGTAAACTCTCCCAAATATCTACGGCAAACTGAAAGGCCGTTTGCGCTGCTGGGGTAAATCCTGTGTAATTAACATTGATAACAGTATTGCTTGTAGGAAAATTAACTTGTCCCGTTGATGTCAGGAAATTGGTCGGTAATCCAACCCGAAAACGACTGGGATTGGGATCTAGAAAAAGAGAAGCTTTCGGCAAAAATCCCCCCACCTTGGAGGACGTTAGCATTTCCCCCAGAGCGCTACTTCCTGTCTTCGTCATACCCATATCGTGAAAAGGGTCGTCAACGCTTTCCCCAGTATTCTGTAATAGCTTCCCCTCTGTTTTCAATGGAGAGGGAAGGGTTTGGATAGCGGGAAAGTCCACTTGACCCGTAGCAGCAGGGGAGACTGGAACCGTGGGGGCCTCAGAGGAGACTGTAGACGGGGAGGGGTTAAAGTTGAGGACTGCTAAGGGAGAAGTTTCCTTCGATACAGTTAAATTGTCGGAACCTGTTAAATCAAAGGTGATTGGGGAGGCTCCGTCAAAACTCAAAGAATCTGCTGGAGATGTCATATTTGTACTAGATAAATCAGAACTTACTTGTGTTGTCTTCATGACTTCACCCACCTAATTGTACGAAAATTAATTGGTCAATTACTT
>NZ_JAPZQJ010000302.1:0-8076 GCF_027530405.1 Microcystis sp. LE19-41.2A
TTGCCAACAATAACGAATTTTTACGTCTAATTCTCCCTCATCCGGTAAAGTTAATTTGAGATGTACCCGCGCAAAATCTAAAATAGAAGTACCGATAAAACCGCCGTCACTTTCTGCCACATTTAACCAACATATACCCCCAGGATAGGTTTTTTCCTGCCATTGTTGCCAGCCAAACTGTCTGGCTAGTTCGGTTTTACCTATGCCTCCCATTCCCGTTAAGGTAGATATAGCAAGCTTTTGGGATTGTTGTAATTGCTTTTTTAAGTCAACTAATTCCTTATCTCTACCAACAAATTTAGGGATATTACTATTAGATAAATTGTGAGGATGTTGTTTAACCTGTTCCTTAGCAGGCGGCTGCAGTCAGAAATTACCACCAATGAATGTATTACCTTGAAAAACATTCTTTATGGAATTAGCTAATTTTTGATTATTGATAACGCTGGCTTGTTGGGATTGAGATTTAAGGGTATTATTAACCAATTCTTTAAGGGAAGGTTCGGCTTCTACAATGTCAACCAACTCGGTTATAATTTGGCTTAATTCGGGACTGGTTTTAGCAACAGATTCAACCTCTAGAATTGCCTGTCCATAATCTAAAGGCTGTTCGGGTGCTTTTTCAATTGCGGTGACAGTATCCGGAGAAACTTGTTTCAGGGAAGTGAGAAATTGGCTCTTCTGGTTTCTGTGTGGAAACGGGGTCTATACTGATAGTTTCTTCAGCAAAATACTCCTAAAAGTCTTTCCCAGTAAATATTTCACGATTCTATAAGCAAAAATTATCACACAAAGTCGAGAAGAGCCAGAAATTTTTCTGTTTGTTGCCAAACTTTCTCTCCCACTTTTTCACCGGTTTTCTCTAACGCTTTAGTGGCAATAATCGAACCAACTGCGATCGCTGCTCCTGTAAGAGGGTCCATAGATAAAATAGGGGTGATGAGGGTTGAGTTTATTATATTATTGGGTTTTGATTTTTTGCCACAATATAGGGATTTTAGAGATTGCTTCAGTGGTAAATTCCCGTACTGCTAAAGTAAACTTGTGGTTAAGGTATCATTCATGATTCAGTCCTCATTTTAGCTTTCATAATTTTATTCTCCCTTATTTTTCTCGATCAGTCACAGTCCATGACACAATCACAGCAATCACAGTCAAGACGGCATGGGAGAGGAAATATCCGTGTTATTGTAAAAACGGGGATAGATGGGGGGGTTGGTCTTGCAAAATCGGCAAATAGGGATAAAATCAAAACAAGTTAATTTTTTCCCTACCATATCATGTTAACCCCATCGGATAGTAAATTATCTAAGCAGCAGCAGATTCTCTCGGCTGTTTCCGAAGAGGAACAGCTTAAACAGCAACGGATTCAGGAAGTGCTATTGTTAATAGATAGTTTATTCCAAAGAGAGGAAACGACTTTTAGAATTATCATCGACTGTCTTTACGATGTGGGTTCGTTAAATTTAATTAATAAAAAGTTTCATAGTCGTCACTTAAATTTTATCATGAAAGCGATCGCTCGTTTTTCTAAGCCTATCTTCAGAATTTATGCTCTCTATTGGGTGAAGAAAAATAGCCCCAAATTAATCACTAATTGGTTGGCTAGTAAGGTTAAATTCTAGCCAAGGATAAACTCCAGAGACAGTAAACAGTGATCAGCTTCTCAAGGCAAGAGGCAACAGTAAAGGGATTGGGGGAGATTCAGCTAATCTAAGGATAGTAACCGGCTACTTAGTTGATGATAGGTGGTGCGTTACGACGGATTGTTACCTTCAATTCAAAGCAGCAATTTTTGCCGTCTAACGCACCCTACGTTTTACTACTTAGTTGATGATAGGTGGTGCGTTACGACGGATTGTTACCTTCAATTCAAAGCAGCAATTTTTGCCGTCTAACGCACCCTACCTTTTGCTTCGTACCTCACTATTAAGATCTAGGGACTAAATTTGCACCTGTCTGAGATGACGACGGGGATCGGTGGTACGCTGAGATTTAATTTTCTCGTATAATTCCCGTTCGATCGCGGTTAATTCTTTGGGAGTATCGATGACAATTTTGACTAATTGATCGCCGCGTTGTCCTTTATTGTCGATCCAACCTTTGCCGCGTAAGCGCAGGGATTGACCGGAACGAATACCGGCGGGAATTTTTACCGTCACCAGGCCATCGGGGGTAGGAACTTCAATTGCTGTGCCTAAAACCGCCTCATCGGGAGTAATCGGGACTTCACAGGTTAAATTATCGCCTTCAAAAGTAAAGAAAGGATGGGGTTCTAATTCCACATCGAGAAATAGATCTCCCCGTTGTTTGCTCAAGGGATCGATTAGTCCTTTACCCCGTACCCGGAGACGATTACCGGTTTTGGTTCCTGGGGGGATTTTGATATCGATCATTTCTCCGGCTAAATTAACCCGTTTTTGTACTCCTCGTAAAGCTTCCCCAAAACTCAGACGCAGTTTAGCGGTGGAGATACCAGAAGTGACGGATTGCGGTGCAGTACGAGCACCGGCAAAGTCGTTAAAATTGCTAAAATCGCCAAATCCTCCCCCCGGAGTCCCGTAGGAATGGGAACGGGGGCGAGTACCGCCGGAGCGCCCCATGCGACCGAGCAGTTCATTGATAAAATCATCAAAGGTGCTGTACTGGCTAAAGTCAAAACCGTCCGAACCAAAGTCAACCCCCGGATTACCACCAGGCCAATTTGATCGCCCGGACTGTTGCCAATATTGTCCAAATTGATCGTATTTTTGGCGTTTTTCGCTATCGGAGAGGACTTCGTAAGCTTCACTAATTTCTTTAAAACGTTCTTCGGCGCTTTTATCGTTAGGATTGCGATCGGGGTGATATTTGACGGCTAATTTGCGAAAAGCTTTTTTAATTTCTTCGGCGCTGGCAGTTTTACCTACTCCCAGAACGGCATAATAATCTTTATAATCTGCGGCAGGCATCGATACGCTATCTCCTTAGCAATGGGGATTCAGTCGGGATATTCCTAATCTAACTTAATTTTATCGTTGTCAGGCTTGAATCAGTGATCAGTGATCGGTGAACAGTAACCAGTAACCGGTGATCAGTGAAAATAAAGTGCCAAAGTTTTCACTTAACACTATCTACTTAAAACTCCAATCTGATAACTGATAACTGATAACTGATCACTGATCACTGAAAGGGAAATTGCCGACGACGACGATACCAAGTTCCCACAGCTACTAACAGAGCAATGAGGGTAAAAGCCACCATTAGGGGCAATATATCGCCTTTTCCTAAAGATTTTAAACCAGCACCCATCATGACAAAGGGTAAAATTCCGGGGACAGTGCCTAATAAAGTACCGATGAAATAATCGCGAAAACGGATAGAAGTTAATCCCGCAACAAAGTTAACGATACCGTAGGGAATAATCGGTAATAGACGGATAGCAAACATATAAAATAGGCCGCCTTGCTGCATTTCTGCATCGATCGCTTGCCATTTTCCCTGAAATTTTTTGGCGGTATATTCCCGGCCAATAGTACGGGTAAAAGCAAAGGCAACTATAGCGGCCACCAAAGCGGCGATCGTTGTCCAAACTGTTCCCATAACTACCCCAAAGATCGCCCCACCACTGAGGTTTAAGGGGGTAGAAGGCAGAATTAAAATTGTCCCGATCGTATAGACAATAATATACAAAATGGGGGCCATAATTCCCATTTGTTTTAACCAGATCTGTAATTGTTGGGAGTCGATACCACCGATTAGATAAACTCCGATCGCCGTGGCGATAATACAAATTACGGTTAGGATAATAACACTACTTTTAGTTTTAGACATTTAACGGCAATTTTGGGCTAAGTGCGGGTTGTAAAACATAAGATGCAGCTGGGGTTTATATTTCCCTATTGCCAAAAATTCAGTTAATCTCCTCGAGAACCACGATCGAAAAACCATTGACTTTATAGCGATCGGCAATTACTGCTCCTTGCTCCACAGACCAACAATTATAATTGGTTTCTGCCCAAGCTGCCGTGTCAATAAGTCTTACCCAACGATAATTATTGCCTGGGGAGGGAAGGCGAAAATCCACTGGCAGATGATACATATTAATTAACACCAAAAAATCGTGATCGCCGACGGCACTACCATCAATTAAAAACCAAATAGAGCGATCATGGGCAGTTAAATCGCTAACCCCATCGGTTTTTTTAAATAAATAGGTGACATCATTACCCGCATCGAGAACCATATCGCCATAGCGGTGCTGTTTAAGGGCTATATGATTCTGTCTTAAGTGAGCAATATAAGCGGCAAAAATAAATAAAGGATTGCGTTCTTCTTGATTAGTTCCCGTGCCAAAATTATTATGATAAGCTTCCCGATAACCGGTGGGCAGTAGATGGGGTGAACGGGTGGCGATCATATCATAATTATTCCAAGTGGCCACACTATCAATATTGTAGGGATTCTTATTACCATTTTGGCTGCGGCCAAATTCATCGCCCCAGACAGTCATGGGAACACCGCGAGATAAAAATTGAATCGTCCAAAAGTTGCGTAATCTTTGGCGACGTAAGGCCTGATTACCGCCAGAATCCCAAGAATCGTTATTATTATTGCCGCCATCGGAAGGACCAAAGGGCCAGGGAGTGAGGTTATTTTTATGGTTATAACTGACCAAATCCATCAGGGTAAAACCATCGTGGGCAACAATAAAACTGATCGATTTTTGTGGTCCGCCTTGGTCGTTAAAATTGTGATAATCTCCGTTCACCTGTTCGATGAATTTAAAAGTATTACCATCTCCCTTTAAAAAACGCCGAATTGCATCGCGATAACGACCATTCCACTCGCCCCAACCCGATGGAAAATTCCCCACCTCGTAACCCCAGATATCCCAAGCTTCGGCGATCATTTCGGCATCATATTTCTTGCCTAATTGCTCGATATTTTCTAACAAAGGATGTTTAGGAAAGAATTGTTTTTGCTTGTGCCAATCTTCTCGTTCATGACTAGAAGGAGTTCGACCGAGGACAGGGGCCAGATCAAAACGAAAACCATCAACTCCCATGGTTTCTAACCAATAGGTGAGGGAATCAAGAACCAGATTACAGGTGACAATATGGGAAAAGTTTAATTGATTTCCGCAGCCAGTGGCCCCATCAACTAGATAATGTTCGTCGCTGAGTTGATAGTATTCCACCACATCAAAACCACCAAAACTAACAAATCCGGTGACATCGTTGCTGCCCCAATTGCCCCCTTCTCCGGTGTGATTATAGACCACATCGAGATAAACTTCCATACCTTGGTCGTGGAAAGCTTTGACCATGGCCTTAAACTCTCTGGTGGGTCCCCCGGGGGAGCGATCATAAGCATAACGGCGATCGGGGGCGAAATAACCAAAGGTCATGTAACCCCAATAGTTACCGCCGGGGCGATCGTCGGGGTTATTATCGTTAGCGGTTTCCTGGACCGGTAAGAGTTCGATCGTGGTAAATCCCAGCGCTTTTAGGTATTTGGCCATATAGCCGGCCCCTGCATAAGTTCCTCTGTACTGGTCGGGAACGTTGGCCACTTCCTCAAAACCTGTAATTCCCTTGAGAATATCTTCTAAACGACTAGCGGAGGGGTGATTGCTTAAACCGCGCACATGGGCCTCGTAAATGATCGCTTTTTCGGCCCCCAGACGGGGACGAATCCCGGTAGAAGTCCCATCCGGCGCGATCACAATGCCTTTGGGCGACCATTTACCCGTATCGTATTGCCGCCGGATCACTCCTTTGTAGTCCCCTTCTCCCGTGGCATACATTCCCGCATTTTCTCCGGCTGCGATCATGGCCAGGGTTTCAAAGTCGTGGGAAAGTTCTCGCGCGTAGGGATCGAAGAGGACTTTATTGGGGTTAAAACGATGGCCAAAATCGTCCACATCTGCCCGAAAACCGGCGTTACTGTGGCCTCTTTGCCATTTTTGATCAAATTGCCAATTGGGACCCCAACAGCGAAAAGCGTAGTAACTGCCGTGGCCAATACCGGCGATTTTTGCCCGCCATATATCATCATTTGGGTTTTTTGTCAACCAGTAATCATACTTAGCGTTTTCTCCCGTCGGGCGCTCGTAGATTTCCAGAAGAATCTGACTGGCATTTTTAGAATAGACGGCAAAGGTGACACTATCGCCCCGATAATGCGCCCCGAGGGGATAAGTGACATCGGCCCAGAGATGGCTATCTAGGGTGGCATAATTACCAGATTGGGGATGATTTTGACCGATCTCACTCTCCGATTTCATAAGTTTAATAAATCTCAGATTATGACCGTCTAAAGTCTAGATTTAGTATACTCTTGAATGTAAATTTTTATGACGAGATTCAACGTTTCTGGGCTTAATTCATTGACTTAGTTACTCAAATGGTTGAGGATGGGGGGGGGCTGACATAGGAATAACTTTTAGCTGCAGAACTTAAGCATCTCATAAAGTTGCTCCTCCCGACAATCCTCTATCTAATTATGAGAATCAGACAAGCTGGAATCCAAAAGGCAAACAAGTCAAGGTTTATACGCAATTTTCTGCCGGTGCAACCCCTGGCGATCAAGACTTTGCTAATTACTATGAAACGACAGAGCCAGGACTCAATACCAGGAAATAAACACCATGAAATTAGAAGACATCATTCAACAAAACCTTGTTAAACCCATTGATTCCTTAGCAGGAGACTCGGAACTTTGCCGAGAAGTTCAGACCCGTTTACAAGTTTTCGGATTACTTCCTGCTAATGGGGTTGATGGTATTTATGGATCCCAAACAAAACAAGCCTTTGAAGAATTCAAACAAAAAATCAAAGAAGGCGAATTGGATACCTTGGGATCATCTTCGGCGAAATTTTTACTAGAACTTAAAGAATTACCAGGGGGTAATAATTTGATCTCCAAAACTCAAGCCGAATTTATCTATGGTAATGTCATTAGCGATGGACAATTAGCAGACCTCAATTCTTGCTTAAATCGCTTTGAAATTAACACTCACCCCCGAATGTGTCATTTCTTAAGCCAAACTGCCCATGAAAGTGGAGGCTTGAAATGGATGAAAGAACTCGGTAGCGGTGAGGAGTATAACGGACGGAAAGACCTGGGAAATATTTATCCAGGAGATGGTCCCAAATATAAGGGAGCAGGCGTTATTCAACTAACGGGACGCAGTAACTATCAAGCTTTTGCGAATTATATTCATGATCCGAAAGTGATGGATGGAGTTGACTATGTTAGTACCACCTATCCTTTTACCAGTGGCGGTTTTTGGTGGCATAACAATAACATGAATGCTCTTTGTGATCGCGGTGCAACGGTGGAAGAAATCACCCGACGAGTCAATGGTGGTCTTAACGGACTAGCTGATCGTCAGGCTTACTACGAAAAAGCGATCAAAGTTTTTCCTGTTTAGCAATGCTTGTCCTACAGGTTTATCCTCAAATAGCTGTTCTGGTGCTAATTTTTACACCTCTAATGATGGGGTAAATTCGGGTCAACTTAATCAAGTTAAAAAGAGCGGTCATCCCTTTTTTGTGAAATTTGTGTTGTGACAATTACCTGGATTTGTCTAAGATACGACAAATCAATTCACAATTGGAGAAAATTTCAATGCCTACTTACGATCAACAACAAACGCTTTTCTGTCTTTCCATGTTCGCTAATATCAGTAATAGCGAGAAAGTTATTTCCGATTTAGCCAATCCTACGGTTCAAGGAAAAATTGGTCAATGGACAATTCTTTGGGGTCCTGTTATTTATTATCATGATCCTAAAAATCAGAACTGGGATAATATTATGTATGTGGCGAAGGGAGAAAATGCCGAAACCAATAACCCTCAATATGTAGTTGCGATCGCTGCTACGAATCCGAAATCAGTTTTTGACTGGTTACAGGAGGATGCTGCTACCCATAACATGGTTTCCTGGTCAACGCAATTCCCCGAACGCGGAAAAATTTCGGAAGGAACAAACACCGGAATTACTATTCTGCAAAACCTGAAAGATACCTCTAACCGCTCCCTGTTAGAATTTTTGACCCAGGAAATTCCCAGCCAATCTGATCAACCTATT
>NZ_JAPZQJ010000375.1:0-1463 GCF_027530405.1 Microcystis sp. LE19-41.2A
TGAGGTAGTCAGTTGCCTAATTTTCAGGGAAAAAGTACCTGAATTTTGCCCCCGATCCCCGCAATGGCTGGCACTTTTTGAGGGAAAAAAAGTCTAAAAGTCTTATCCAACAAGGTTTTTAGATTTATTCAGCAAGCCCTATATAAGTTAAACTTATCATACAAAGAATAAGCGAGCCAAAATTTTAGTTAATTATGCGTTACAAACTTTTAGGTAATAGTGGTCTGCGAGTTTCCGAACTATGTCTAGGAACGATGACATTCGGGGAAGATTGGGGTTGGGGGTCCGATAAAGAAGAAAGTCGGGCGGTTTTTCAGGCTTTTGCGGAAGCGGGCGGCAATTTTCTCGATACCGCTAATCTCTACACTAACGGAACCAGTGAAACATTAGTGGGGGAATTTGTCAAGGGCGATCGAGAAAAATGGGTAATCGCCACGAAATATTCTCTCAATACGCGCCCCGGCGATGTCAATGCTTGCGGAAATCATCGAAAAAACCTCTTTCAAGCGGTAGAAGCTAGTTTAAAGCGTTTAGGTACTGATTACATCGATTTACTCTGGCTTCATCTTTGGGACTCTCTCACTCCTATCGAAGAAGTGATGCGCGCTTTCGATGATTTGGTCAGGATGGGAAAAGTGCTTTATATCGGCATTTCTGACAGTCCTGCTTGGATTGTCTCCCAAGGGAACACCCTGGCCACCCTGCGGGGATGGACACCCTTTATCGGACTACAAATAGAATATTCTCTCAAGGAACGCACCCCCGAACGGGAATTATTGCCCATGGCCAAAGCATTAAATATCGGGGTGACAGCTTGGAGTCCCCTGGGAGGAGGAGTTTTAACGGGAAAATATAATCAACCCAACCCCGTCGATGGACGTTTAAGCATGACCGACCAACCTTTTCAAATTTTTGATCGCGATTTAAAAATTGCCGAGACTGTCCTAGAGATTGCCAGAGAAATTGAGAAATCACCGGCACAAGTGGCATTAAATTGGCTAAGAAATCGGCCTAACGCCGTAATTCCTATCATTGGCGCTCGAAAATTGTCCCAATTGCAGGATAATTTAGCCTGTGTGGACTTTAACCTGACTGGGGAACAGCTGCAACGACTCGATAATATCAGTGCTATTTCCCTCGGTTTTCCCCACGAACTTTTAGCCAGTCAATTTGTTCGCGATATCCTATTAGGAGGAGTAGCAGCACAATTAGACCGATGATGGAAGTTTTTGTTTATGGAACCCTGAAACCTAAGCAGAGTAACTATTCTGCCTACTGTGCGGGAAAAGTGATCAACTCTAAAACCGCCTACACAAAGGGGTATTTATCGAAAATTTGGGTTAAAACCCCGTCCTTTTAGGACGGCTTTAAGCTACAATGGAAAAAGCGATAACCAAGCTAAAAACTGAACCTTGACAACAGATAGTAGGGGGTTTTGTTCAGAAAAGAATTCAAATTCGGCC
>NZ_JAPZQJ010000542.1:0-9472 GCF_027530405.1 Microcystis sp. LE19-41.2A
TAAATTCTCTCTAGCATTTTCTGGCTCTCGGGGTTTAGGTCTCTAATCAATCTCATTGTATTTTCCTGCTGCTTCGTTTTTTTATGTATTATACTTCTTAATTTTTTATTTGGGTAATTAATTTTGCATGACTACTTAATAGATAAATGCTTTAAAATTTTAACAATTTGTTCTTCTGTGCGAGTTTTACGCTCAGATAATACTGCTAATTGATGATAATATAGCGTTTCCTAAGCTAGTGAGGTACACCTATTTTTCTTCCCTTTTGCCTTTTGCCTCTTGCATGAGTGCCTAAAACCCATAACTTTTGTACCTCAGCAGACTGAAAAACGCTATAATCGGCCTGAACTTCGTAAAAATTGGATTGGGCTGCCGCAATTCTGCCCAAGTATTGATATAGCTGGCCACGTTCTGCTCGTCGTTCTTCTCTATCTGCTGCGATCGCCTATCGCTCAGTTGCCATTGCATCGGATAAAACCGCAATAGATTTGGCATTAGACTCAATTAGTTGTTTCAATTGATCATCAGTCATAAGCTAGTGTAGAACGTAGGTCGGGTTGAAGCATGAAACCCAACGCCCGCTCATGTTACGCTACCGCTAACCCATCCTACAAATAATTCTGCCTCCCTACTTACTAAATCCGTTGAGTATAGGTTACATATCAGGAGAGACAAAAGGCAATTTAAATGCGCGGGCAGCTTAGAACTTACCTGAACAAAAGCCCCCAGAAAACATCACTTTCTAGGGGTCTAATTACAATTGACGGAAAACAAACTTATAGGGGGGTTAACCTCCAGCTACCGCAGGAACGATACTGACTTCATCGCCATCTTTTAAGGGGGTTTTTGTCCCATCGAGGAAGCGAATATCTTCGCTGTTGACGTAGAAATTTAAAAAGCGCCGGGGTGCGCCCTCTTCATCGCATAAGCGGGCCTTAATACCGGGGAAACTTGCTTCTAAGGATTCGATTAAACCACCGACACTACTAGCACTACACTCGATGGTAGCGTTATTTTCTGTAAATTTTTGCAGGGGAGTAGGAATGAGAACTTTTACAGCCATAGATATCAAGGAAAAAGTGGAAAGGACAGTAAGCTGTCCGCGAATTTAAATTGCTTGTGGAGATGGGGCAAGAGGATAATCACCCCATCATCCCTTAGTATCAATTCTAGACGAGAACCTGTTGCCATTCGAGGCGTTCGAGGGTGCGGGAACGTTCCAAGGCCCGTTCAAAGCTTTCTAATTTCGGTTCGATTAACAGGGGTTCACCGATATAACCCTGTACCGCTTCTTGGGTTTTTAGACCATTACCGGTGATATAAACGACCGTGGTTTCTTCGGGGTCGATTTTACCCGCTTCTACTAATTTTTTCAAGACAGCGATAGTCGTACCGCCCGCAGTTTCCGTGAAAATGCCCTCCGTTTCTGCCAAAAGTTTAATACCTTCGATAATTTCGGCATCGGTGACGGATTCAATATTACCGCCAGTTTTACGGGCAATATCAAGGGCATAAACACCATCGGCGGGATTACCAATAGCGATCGATTTGGCGATAGTATTGGGTTTAACTGGGGCGACAAAATCCCGTCCTTCCTTGAAAGCTTGGGCAATGGGGGAACAACCTTCCGCTTGAGCGCCACTAAAACGCACTGGTTTATCTGCCACCAAACCGACTTTAATGAATTCTTGGAAGCCTTTATAAATCTTGGTAAAGAGGGAACCACTGGCTAAAGGTGCGACAATATGGTCGGGTAGTTTCCAGCCTAATTGTTCAGCCACTTCAAAGCCTAAAGTTTTGGAACCTTCGGAATAGTAGGGACGCAGATTGATGTTGACAAAACCCCAACCGTAGGTATTGCCCACTTCGGAACAGAGACGGTTAACCTGATCGTAATTGCCTTTAACCGCCATGACCGTGGGATTATAGATTAGGGTGCCGAGAATTTTACCCGCTTCTAAATCGGAGGGAATGAAAACACAACAGTCTAAACCAGCGTGAGCGGCAATAGCGGCGGTGGAATTGGCCAGATTTCCCGTACTAGCACAGGAAACGGTAGTAAAACCTAATTCTTTGGCCCTGGTAAGGGCGACGGATACCACTCTATCTTTGAAGCTGAGAGTGGGCATATTGACGGCATCATTTTTAATGTAGAGATTTTTTAGACCCAAGCGCCGGGCTAAACGGTGGGATTTAACTAGGGGAGTCATACCCGTACCCACATCGATAGGATTTTCACTTTCCACCGGCAAAAAGGAACGATAGCGCCAGATGGAATTGGGACCTGCTTGAATGCTTTCTCTGGTAACGGTGCGACGGATGAGGTCGTAATCGTAGTCCACTTCTAGGGGGGCAAAGGTTTCTTCGCAGATATTCAGCGCTTTCAGGGGGTAGGAGGTCCCTCCTTCCTTAGAAACCAAGCGGGTAAAGGTGGGGATGAATTTTGAGGTTTCGATGTTTGTCGCTAGGGTCATGATTTTCCTGTCTTGCCGTCAACTGAATCTACACACATCCTATCACCGGCAAAATCTTGGTGTCAAATATACCCGACAAAAATAGTCGGGTATAAATTTATACAAAAAATAGGTGATATTCTGGGGAGCAGCAAGGGTTAAGGGGAGATGGTTAAGCTGCTGTGTCAGGAAACTTCGGTGTAGTTTTAGGTCAAAAAAAGGACGAGGAGAAGGGATTTAAGTGTTTTAGGAGGCTATAGCCTATTTACTGCGAATTTTATCGAAATAAGCTCTGATTTTTGTTTAAACAGCTTAAACAGGGGGCGATTAACTGCGGTTGCCAGAAAGTTTCTCGCTTTACTCAGGATGATTGTCAAGAAAAGTGACAAATTATGTGATTTTGTTGAGAAATAATAATTTTTTCTGGACTGCCCAATAAAATTGACCATTTTCGGCAGGAGTCAGGAGCCGGTCGTCAGGAGTTAGAAGATTGCTTTTATTTATTCTCCCCCCACACCCCACACCCCACACCCCACACCCCACACCCCACACCCTACACCCTCTTTCAAGTCAGTGGTCAGGAGATAACTGCTTTTTGATAAAAAGTTAACGTAGTATTGCCGTAGCGTTTTTGACGACAAATGGTTAAACCTTCTAGATTAATTGCTTGCCAAGATTTGGGATTGTGTTCCACGGCAATTTCCCCCAGAGAATCTAATAAATTAGATTGAGAGATGGCAGTTAATACCGGTAAATATAACCCGCTTTCGTAGGGAGGGTCAAAATAAATTAAATCAAAACTTTTCTCCGCTAAAGTGGCTAACTTTGTCAGTACATCTCCCCGAATTACTTGGAATTGCTGGTGAGAAGTTGCTAAATTGCGCCAATTTTCCTTGATAATTTCACCAGCGCGTCCTGATTGTTCAATTCCGATTACTAGACTCGCACCTCGACATAAAGCTTCCGCACCCATCGAACCATTACCCGCACAAAGATCCAACCAACGACAGCCGGATAATTTCTGTTGCCAGATATTAAATAAAGCTTCTCGCACCCTTGCTGTCGTCGGACGGGTTAATTGTCCTGCTAGGGTTTTTATGGGACGATTGCCGTAAATTCTCATCGGTTAAAAGGCAAATTCAGTTAATCTTTTTTGTAATAAATCAGGAAAAAGGGCATAGTATCTTTGATTGAGAGGAGAGGGATGGGGTAGAGGCAATAAAGTCACTTTTTTTTGCTGTTTTAATCCCTGTTCATCGGTAGCGGTAAGGGTAACTAGGAGTTTTTTGGTAAAGCGTTCTTTATCAAGATAGAATTTATCTACTTCTTTGGGTTTACCGTAGGGTTCAAACCATTTAAAAGCTTCCGTGCCAAGAGGAATGATATGATCACCTTGCCAATAAAAAACGAGCAGTTTTTCTATAAATGGACGGAAACGATCTTTCACTTCCCCAGAATAAGCTTTATTACCCGGGGGTTTGTAGGGAACTGTATTAGTTAGGAAAATTCGATCGCACACCGATAATAGCTCTTGACGATCGTGGGATTTTCTCCCCTGCCAAGCTTGAAAAAATCCCTCTCTCACCATTCTACCAGCAGCCCCGATCAAAGGTTGTCCTGCATACACTTCATCTCGTCCTAAATCCCGGCCAAAAAAGCATAACTGACTAGCAAGATTACCAGCATACAAAACTGGTTCAAAGGGGTCTTTTTTTGCCTCTTGGTAAATTAGGGTATCGATGGGAAAATCCTCTTTTTTTGCCTCTTGGTGTACCTGTTTAATTAGGGTTTTAATATCGGCCATTATTCCAGAAATCGGTTATTAGTGGCTCTCCATTCTACTACAAAAATGAAAATTATCAGTCTTCAGTCTTCAGGAGATTATTTTTATTTATTCTTCCTTTTCCCCACACCCCACACCCCACACCCCACACCCCACACCCTACACCCTACACCCTACACCCCACACCCCACACCCCACACCCCACACCCCACACCCCACACCCCACACCCCACACCCTACACCCCAATTCACTCCTCGGTGCGATAGCCAAATTCTGCTAAAAGTGAGCGAGATTGTCGCCATTTCGGTTCTACCTTCACAAATAATTTTAAATATACCTCCCCGGCGATTAACTTTTGAATAGCCGATCGAGCGGAAGAGCCGATCGCTTTTAACATACTGCCATTTTTACCGATGACGATCCCTTTTTGGGAAGCTCGTTCCACGTTAATGGCGGCAAAAACCTTGGTTAAAGCGGGAGTTTCCTCGACGCGTTCAATCACCACCGCCACAGAATGGGGAATTTCCTGACGGGTTTGCAGTAAAATCTGTTCGCGGATTAATTCGCCCATAATAAACCTTTCCGGCTGATCGGTGACTAAATCGGGGGGATAGTAATAGGGACCGACTTCGAGGGAATCAATTAACAGATTTTGCAATTCTTCGATTCCCGTCCCCTCCAGTGCCGAAAATTTGAGTAGAGACCAGTTATTTTCCGCCGCTAAGGTGCGATAACTATCGTCGATAGGCTCCCGGTCTTCCGGTTGCTGATCGGCTTTATTTAGCCCTAAAATCGTGGGAGTTTGGTTTTTAGTCAGTAAATCGGCGATATAGCGATCGCCACTACCCAAAAAATTGCTACTATCGACAACAAATAAAACTAAATCTACAGAATTTATGGCGTTTTCAGCATTTTTAACTAAAACTTTGCCTAATTCGTGATGGGGCTTGTGAATGCCGGGGGTATCGACAAAAATCATCTGGGCGCGCTCGCTGGTGACAATGCCGCGTAAACGGTTGCGGGTAGTTTGAGCGATGGGAGAAGTAATGGCGATTTTTTGTCCCACTAATTGATTCATCAGGGTGGATTTGCCCACATTAGGACGACCAATAATACCAATAAAACCCGATTTAAAACCAGTGGGTGCGATGGGAATTACTGCCGAATCGAGATTAAAGGCTTGGGAGTTGATCAAATCGTTCATAATTAAAGAATATTTCTTAAAAAATATTTTTACCCATGCAAAGGATAATTTTGTTCTTGTTAGTATTGATTCTAGGCTGTAGTAACCATTTAAAATTGTCTATGGCAGGAAATTTAAGCGATCGCTTAACTAATTATCCTCGCTGGATGACTAAACCGGTGGTTAGTTTTGCCAGCGGAGATTTAGTTTATCCCGATTGGATGGTAGGCAATTGGACTGTCACCAGTACTCTGATCGATTTAACCGCTCCTCTTGCTCCCCAGATTATCACACCTGGTTTTGAAAGTAATCGTCGTTACCTAGAACAATCGATCGAGTTTCCAGTGAGATTCATTGAGAAAGCTATGTCCAGACCGATAAATGCTGCCTTTTTATCCACCATTATCAGTAAACCATCAATTGTGGCCGATCGATCCTTTAATGGTTTAGCAATTAGTCGCGCCTATTTGGGTAGTCAATCGGTATTATCGGTAAAAACTGACCCCAATAATCCCAATCGTCAGATTACCTTTTTACGGGGCGCTCATCAACTAATTTCCACGGTAATTGCCAGAAATAGCGAAACTCCTAGCCGAAATCAATTTATTGCCACAGAAATTAGTCAACAAATTTTCCAGGGAGAAACCAATACTTATCTTAATGAGGTGGAAACCACCACCGCCTATCAGTTATTATCTCCTAATAAAATTCTAGGCGATCAGGTGACAGCCATTTATCTTTCCCCCCAATCGCCTGATTATTTCCAAGCGCCGAATCGTCCTGTGGCTTTGTATCGTTATCGCTTACAATTGCTGAAAGATTAATATAGATCCTGAAAAAATCAAAAATCTTCCCTTAGGTGAGGAGACAGGAAGAGAAAAAGACAAGAGACAATTCTAGCCATAAAACCTAAGATTATGTCCAAAAGGAATTAAGAGAACTTTCCTGGGCCTAGTTTTCGGACTTTATTGGAGGACTTGGGGACGATTGGTTTGAATACTCTTAATCCCTCCTACAGCAGATGTTATGGCCTTTTGTCAACGGGGAAGTTCAGTAATAATCATCAACAGTTGATGGTCTCATAGTCTCAGCATCTGTGTTAGAGTTAAGCGATAACTATGTCCTGGGGAAAAACTATGAGTCTTTGTTTTAATCCCACCTGTCGCCACGAAAACCCTAAAGATATTGTATCCTGTGAACGCTGCGGTCAGTCATTAAAGTTAGGCGATCGCTATCGAGGATTGAGAGAAATTGGGTCTGGGGGGTTTGGCATCACCTATTTAGGTATAGATGAAAGCGAAACTAATCACCCTCCCTGTGCGATTAAACAATTTTCCCCCCATAGGACTAATGATGCTCAGGTATCCTCTGGCCTCTTCCGTCGAGAAGCCCAAAGTTTACAGGTGCTTAACCATCCCCAAATCCCCAAATTTTTGGCATATTTTTATATAGATGAACAACAGTATCTTATCCAAGAGTTCATTCCAGGAGAAACCTTAGAACAAGAATTAGCAGCAAGGGGGGTATTTGGAGAAAGCCAAATCCGAGATATACTCAATCAAATTTTACCGATTTTACAATATCTACACGCTAAAAACCTAATTCATCGGGATGTTAAACCCGCTAATATTATCCGTAGAACAAGCGATAAACGTCTCTTTTTAGTAGATTTTTGGCCGACTAAACTCCACACGGGAACTAACCTGGCTAAAACGGGAACTAGCATCGGAACTGCGGAATTTGTCGCCCCAGAACAATTACGAGGAAAAGCGGTTTTTGCTAGTGACCTCTATAGTTTAGGTGTAACCTGTATTTATTTATTAACTAATACATCACCGTTTAATTTAGTGGATGGTGATAATAATTGGGTATGGCGAGACTGGCTTGGGGAAAATACGGTTAGTTCTCAATTAGCGGAAGTTTTAGATGGTCTAATTGCGCCAGGTCTAAGTAACCGCTATACATCAGCTTCAGCGGCATTAAAAGACCTCAATCAGCCTCGCAAAGCGAAAAATGTCTATGGTAATTATTTGTGGTTTGGCAGTGCAATCGCTGCTTTGATAGCCCTGTTTTATGGGTTCAAAACCACCCAAGAATCATCAAAGATTGAACCACCCACCTCACCAACTCAACCGATTATTCGCCCCAGCAATTTAGAAGTAATTAAATTATTATCTATTTATGTTAATGTACAAAATACATCCTATTTAGACAAGGGAAAATTTCTTGAAAAACTCTCAGGATTAATTGCCCTACCCAGCCATTATTTTGAGGTACAAGTTATTAATAATCATGGAGTGCAAGTAGCCGCGATTCCTCGCCAAAGTGATAGTTATGGTTATGTAGCGGTTTTATGGGGGGGTAAAATGTCAGATGCCGATACCAAACGCCAACAAAATTGGCAACCTAAAGACCCGACAGATTATGGAACTTTCAGTATTCCTAATTTTCGGAAAACCCCCTCCAATTATGTCACGAGAGTTAGCTATTGTGAAAGCATCCAAACGACGACAGAACCGCCATTATTATCAACCGTAGGGGATTCACTACCTCTTTCCAGTGATGAATTACCCTGTCCCCCGGGTTATGCTTTTTCTTTGGGAATCATTGATGCGATCGGCAAATTAGCAGCCACGACCGTTCCAGCCGTCATTACGCCAATTCAAAAATGAAACGCATCGGCCTTAAGATTTGAGAGAGAAAGGCTCATCAGGTGAACCTCCCGCGCATTTAAATTGCTTGTTGAGACGAGGCACTCTGGCAACAGCAAAGGGATTGGGGGAGATTCGGCTAATCTTAAGAATAAGCGGTTGCCCCCTAGTTCTATCTCAAGGTCGCGAGAGGACTCCCGTTAAACCGCTACGCAGTTAACGGGAGATGAATCGCGACCAGAATGAAACTAACGCGGTAGCGTTTCCACTTTTGGGGAGTTTTGGTTCTCGACGTATTTTTTTAGTTGTTCGACAGTAAGTAGTCGTGCAAAATTAATTTCTTGGTTAGGATAGGCAAAAGGCAAGAGGCAAAAGGCAAAAGCTTGATCGAAATGTGTAATTAATTTTGCTTAGGTACTTAACGCCGCCACAACTAGCCACGAAATAAGCTCCCGTCCAAAAATAAGGTTTATTGTCGAAATACTTGGCCGCCAAATTCGGAAATTCCTTTCTAATTAAGCGACTACTAACTGTTTTAAGGTTAGCGATTAATTTGGATAAAGCGATGTCAGGTTTGTCATCAATAATCCGGTGAACGTAATCTGATTCACCGTTGAAATCAAGCAACACGCTTTCCCATTTCGTGAGCGTTGACACAAAGATTTCTTTAAGTCGGGCTAAGATTTCATCGTTAATAGCAATGGCCGGTATTTGATGACGAATACGACGTGAGCGGTAAGTCTATAAACAGAGCGAAATCCATGATTGTAATCAGTTGACATATTAGATGGTAAGTGTTATAATCTAATTTTACATCACGAAACGAACGACAGTGATAACGCTTACCTACCAGTACAAACTAAAGGTAAACAGACAACAGGAACGGGAGATCATCCACATTCTTAATGTTGCCAAAAGCGTTTATAATTACGCGCTCTCGGAACGGAAAGATTGGTTAAACTCTCGAAAGTGTCTTGCGGATCGCTGTTCGTTAGTTTCCGAGTACATAATTCCTGCGGATGAACCCTATCCAAATTACTTCGTTCAAGCTAAAAATCTAACGGAAGCTAAAAAATTCTCTGCGATATTAAAGACGGTTAACGCTCAAGTTTTACAGCAAGTCTTAAAAACTGTAGATAAAGCTTTTGACCAGATAAAATCGAAAGGCTTCGGCTTTCCTAGATTTAAGAAAAAGATGCGAAGTTTTGTTTTCCCTGCGCTGTCAAAAAACTTTCTAGGGGATGGATGTTTGAATTTTCTACAATTAGGAAAAATTAGAATACGGCCATCTAGAGAATACCCGTCTGGGTTCGAGCCTAAACAAGCTCGAATTATCCAAAAAGCGTCGGGATTTTACGTTTCGGTTTCTTTCCAATCTACGGAATTAGTTCCCGATATGAC